>NZ_JBFKZO010000012.1:0-107037 GCF_040929965.1 Blautia sp. 1033sp1_1033st1_G9_1033SCRN_220408
TGCTTTTTCTGGACATGAAAATACCCCCATATAGGACTTTTATATTTCATTGTCCTATATGAGGGTAGCATATCAATTCCCCACGCATAGCCTTTTCGTTAATATCTTGTACCATTTGAACCTATTCCCTTCTGCATTCCATAAAAAGCTGAAAGGCACACTTGAATCCTTGCGTAAAACCAATTTCTTCTCCTATCTCAGCAATCGCAAACGCCAAATCAGCACCCTCACGTCCAGTTTTATCTTCAACCTGGATAAAAGCCTTGTTCTCTTCCAGAAGTTTTCTGACTTCTGACAGTAATTTTTCATCCTGCCAGCCGCTCCGTCCCAGTTCTTCCAGTTCCATGTCATACAATTTTCTTATCATACTGTCCATAATGTTCCGAACCTGCTCTGGTTCCATTTCTCCCTTCTATGAGCATATTACAATTTTTATATCTGTTGCAAATTTGAAGATATAAAAAAAGAGACCAGAATTCAAATTTCCAGTCTCTTCCATTTCTCTATAAGCAATAGAAAACTTCGTTAATACCATTTCTAACTATTAATCTTTAGTCCTTTAATCGTCCCAACAACATCTGATAATGTCTTTGTCCGATATGCCTTCCTGCACGCTGCAAACCACCAACACATTCTCTTACTTCATCAGACGTTAATTCATGTTCCTCATATGCTGCTATAAGAATCCCTATAGTTCCCATAATTCTAAGTCCCATCTGTGCTGATACATTTCTTCCTTTGGCTTCATCCATCAGCAGTAAATCCGCTTTTAATTCATCTGTCAGAACAATCGCTTCACTCTCTCCCTAGTCAAGACCAGTTGCTCTTTTCAATATGCTGACTGATTCAAGGTTATTGACAGGCTTTACTGCAATAAACTCCTTTTGCCTAATCAACTGAGCTTCCAGTTGAAAGCGCTCATCTACAGTCAATTCATTAAAGACTGCCTCCGGAATAAGAACTTCTCCGAACAGTTTTTCCAGCAAATCCAGCTGATTAATTTTTAGAAGCGATATAAGTGGTGTGGTATCTGACACAACGATCATACCGCAGTCTCCCTCTTTTTAAGTTCTCTGAAAGTATTCAGTTCAGCATCCAGATCATCCATAGTCATATCAAAATAGGAGTATCCCAGCTTATCATACAGATCTATCAGCTCCGATTTTCTGATACCCAGTATCTCTGCAGCCCGACCATGGGATATTGTCTGATTTAATATATAAGGATAGAGTAATAGTGCATTTCTGGTAAGCTCAGTTTCTGGTGTCATAGTTACCAGATATTTAGACATTCCTACCGGAACTTTAATAGTTACAGATTCTGTTGTTACCATAATATCACATCCCTTCTCTGTGCGTCATGTAATTATCCTTCAACAGTTTGCTCCTTTTTTATATTATAGCTAATATTCTCCTTTTCTACAACTGATACATTGAAAAATAAGTTTTTCCTCGCTCTCTTATTCCACTTTCATGTCCAAAATATGTCCAAGATGCCCTCCCCAAATATGAATCCCAGTAAACTTCGACGCCCGATTTTCCGCGTATTTACGCCATTTCGCGCCCTATCAAACCATGCCGTTTATAACCCCTTATTTAATTATTTATACTCCCCTCGAAACACCCGGTAGCTCCCCTACCGGGTGTTTCTCTTTGGATTTATACTCTCCCCGAAACATCCGGCAGCTCCCCTTTTCAAATCCCCTGTATCTCTACTTCTGCATTTTCTGTATCTGTATCCTGGGAAGAATGCTCCAGCCAGATCATATCCCCTTCTAAAAGATAAAATTTTCTCTCATTATCCTGTGCCAGCCCATACATCGCACTGTGTCCATTATGTTCTACACGAATATTCGCATACCCTTTTGTCACAGTGAAGATATAAGATCCTGCTTCCAGGTCTGTTCCCACCAGTAGTAGATCATCACCTGTCAAAGTAAGAACTGTATCCGCTTCCTCCCAGGAATCTTCTGTCAGGTTGTCATACGTTTCCTGATAAGCAGAGTCTGTCCTGTCCTTCAATTCTTCGATTACTGCTGGTACAACACTGATCAAAATAATCAATGCCATAAACCATATGACACTTCCTCTTCTCCGTTTCCTTTCCCTATTGACAGTTCTGGCGGCTGGCTGTGCATTTCCTCTCACAGTCTGATGCGCACCTTGACTTCTCCCTGCCGCCCTGGTGCCTGTCCCTGTGGCTGGCTTTGACCTTTTCTGTCCATCCTGCGGATACTCCTGTATCTTCTTATCACCCAAAGGACGTTCCTCATCCTCCATCATAATCCTGGCTCTCCAAGAGGCATGCTTATAATGATCTCTTCGATTCTCATTCAGGTGATATAAAATCTCATCATTTCGATATGGCATGCCGCAAAGCTTGCACCTTCCATTGACAATCGGACCGCCGCATACCTGACATTCTTTTCTCATTGTAAAACTCCTTCCTGCCATCCTCATACTACAGCCATATTACATCTATTTTTCCTTCTAATATTAATATATTATCTATTTTATATAATTCTTTCAAGGTGTAAATTGCCATTTACATATTTTCCTGTTATAATTATACTGTTCTTTGCACAGATATCTTTTTATGACTGTAAAGATGATTTTAAATATATAACAAGGAGGTTCCTATGGAACAACTGATCATTCCCATGGGGTATCATGCAGACCTGAATCTCCACGATACCCAGGTAGCAATTAAAACTGTCAAAGATTTTTTCCAGCAGACACTGGCACAGAAGCTGAACCTTCTCCGTGTATCAGCCCCTGTCTTTGTTGATCCTTCATCCGGCCTTAATGACAATCTGAATGGCGTAGAACGCCCTGTAAGCTTTGATATCAAAGGCCAGGAGCAACCAGCTGAGATCGTCCATTCCCTTGCCAAATGGAAAAGATATGCCCTCAAAAAATACGGCTTTTCCCATGGGGAAGGTCTGTACACTGATATGGTAGCCATCCGCAGGGATGAGGATCTGGATAATATTCATTCTGTCTATGTAGATCAGTGGGACTGGGAGAAGATCATTTCCAAAGAAGAGCGCAACATGGAGACCTTGATTTCCACGGTTCGTACTATCTACAGCGTTCTTCGGAAAACAGAGAAATATATGGCTGTACAATATGACTACATAGAAGAGATCCTGCCCCGGGAGATTGCTTTTGTTTCCACACAGGAGCTGGTAGATATGTATCCGGAGCTCACCCCAAAGGAAAGAGAATACAAGATCGTCAAAGAAAAAGGTGCTGTTTTCCTGATGCAGGTAGGAAAGACCCTTAGCAATGGAGAACGTCATGACGGCCGTGCCCCGGACTATGATGACTGGGAATTAAACGGCGATATCCTGGTATACTATCCTGTACTTGACATTGCCCTTGAGCTTTCTTCCATGGGTATCCGCGTGGATGAAGATACTCTGGATAAACAGCTGACAGAAGCAGGATGTGACGACCGGAGAGAGCTTCCCTTCCAGAAAGCGGTTCTGAATAAGGAGCTGCCTTATACCATCGGCGGTGGTATCGGACAGTCACGTATCTGTATGTTCTTCCTTCGCAAGGCACATATCGGGGAAGTCCATGTTTCTCTTTGGCCAGAGGAGATCCAGGAAAAAGCAGCACAGGGCGGCATACCGCTCTTATAAAAGAACAGGAACGAGGGATCCATTGTGAATATATTATTTTTTTTAACCCCCAAAAGCGAGGTAGCATATATTTTTGAAAATGAAACCCTGCGGCAGACTCTTGAAAAAATGGAACACAGAAAATTCTCCTGTATTCCCTTATTAAGTCCGGACGGCAAATACACCGGCACGATTTCAGAAGGAGATCTTCTCTGGGGCATGCAGCGTTTGGAGATCTCAGACCTGAAAGATGCAGAGAGTGTACCGATCATGGCCATTCCACGCCGTGCCAATTACAAGCCGGTACATATCAATTCTGATATGGAAGATCTGGTAGACCGTGCCATTAACCAGAATTATGTTCCGGTTGTAGATGATCAGGGCTTTTTTATCGGGATCATCACCCGTAAAGCCATCATTAAATATTGTTACTCTGAAATGCAAAAACGAGACTGTTGATCAGCCTCGTTTTTCTTTATACAAATTATGATTTCACAGATTGCTCCCTGCTTTGCGCTCCTGCAGTCCTTCCCAATATTCTTTTTTTCACAATACCTTGGAAAGGAATTCCTTAAGTCTTGGATTCTTGGGATTTTTAAAAAATTCTTCAGGGATATTTTCTTCCTGGATTTTCCCATCATCAATAAATACCACTCTTGTTGCCACTTCCCTTGCAAATCCCATCTCATGGGTGACAACTACCATAGTCATGCCACTTTCTGCCAGCTCTTTCATCAATTCCAGAACTTCTCCAACCATCTCCGGGTCAAGTGCTGACGTAGGCTCATCAAAAAGCATCACATCCGGATTCATTGCAAGGGAACGTGCAATGGCAATACGCTGCTTCTGTCCGCCGGAAAGCATGTCCGGATAAGCATTGGCCTTGTCTGGAAGACCAACCCTTGCCAGCAGGTCATCAGCCTTTTTAGAAGCCTCTTCCTTTGTCATCAGCTTTAATGCAACCGGAGCAAGCATGATGTTTTCCTTTACTGTTTTGTGAGGAAACAGATTGAACTGCTGGAACACCATCCCGATTTTCTGTCTGTGACGGTTAATATCTACCTTAGGATCTGTAATATCTGTACCTTCAAACAGGATTTTACCTCCGGTAGGCTCTTCCAGAAGATTCAGAGAACGGAGAAATGTAGATTTACCGGAACCGGAAGGCCCGATGATCGCTACTACCTCTCCCTGACAAATATCTGTGCTGATCCCATTCAGGACCACATTGGCACCAAAAGCTTTTTGAAGCTCCTGTACCTGGATCAGGACTTTTGATTTATCCACGCTCATTCGTACGCAGCCTCCTCTCCAGTTTATTCATAAAGTAAGTAAGAGTCATTACAAGTGCCAGATAAATGGCAGCTGCTGCAAACAGCGGCCAGGTAGGATCATAAGTACGGCTCTGGATCAGCATTGCGCCCTTTGTCAAATCCATCATACCGATGTAACCCACCACTGAAGTCTCCTTGATCAAAACGATAAATTCATTAACCAGTGCAGGCAGTATATTTTTAAAAGCCTGAGGGATGATGATCATGCGCATTGTCTGGGAGAAATTCAGTCCCAGGCTGCGTCCAGCCTCTGTCTGCCCCTGATCAATGGACATGATTCCTGAACGGACGATCTCTGCCACATAAGCGCCGGAATTAATACCAAAAGCAAGACCGCCCACAATGATCTTATTCACAGTTACTGAGCCAAAAATAACAAAGTTCATAATCAGCAGCTGGATCATGGTAGGCGTACCACGGATCACGGTAAGGTATACACGACAGATCCCATTCAAAAACCTGAATTTTCCATTCTTGTCATGTGCAGAACGGATGATTGCCACAATAAAGCCGATGATCACGCCAATGATCACTGCGAAAACTGTGATCTCCAGCGTTGTTTTTAATCCGTCCAGCAGCCACTGATATCTGTTTTCTTTAATAAAATTCAGATAAAATCCATGTTTAATATTTTCCCACATAATTCTTCCTGTTTTCCTTGAAAAGAGCTGTTGGCAATCCATATGTCAACAGCTCTGTAGTTTACGGTATAATTCTTATATTCTGTTACGTATTATTTATGCCTTTGGTGTCAAAACACCAAAATCCTATTACACATTATTTCTTTACAATGATTACCTGGCTTGCATTTGCATAGGTATCTGTAAAGTCAACATTCTCTTTACGATCATCAGTAACAGTCATGCCTGCTGCGCCGAAATCTGCTTTTCCGGAATTCACAGCTGCAAGAATGGAATCAAACTCCATGTCCTCGATCTGAAGCTCGTAGCCAAGCTTATCGCAGATTGCCTGTGCAATATCAGCATCAATACCAACGATGTCGTCGCCATCATGATACTCATACGGCTCAAACTCTGCATTGGTAGCCATTACAAGTGTGCCATTGGAACGATCCACATCCTCTGGGGACTCGTAAGGATGCTCACCGATCTCATCGCCAATGTAGTTCGCCATGATATCATCGATCACACCTTCATCTTTTAACTCTTTCAGGGCACCGTTCATCTTGTCCAGAAGGTCAGTATTTCCTTTCTTTACGCAGATCGCATACTCTTCTTCCACAAAAGGGTCGTCCAGGATCTTCAGATCATCATTGTTCTCAACAAACTTCTGTGCCGGCTGGGAATCAATGATCACGCAGTCAATCTGTCCTGCCTTTAATGCCTGAACAGCTTCACTTCCTTTGCTGTAACGCTCTACAGTAGAACCCTCACTCTCATATTCAGAAGCATCCAGATCTCCTGTTGTACCAAGCTGAACACCGATGGTAGCTCCCGGAAGATCATCCTTTGATTCTACAGCAGCAGATACGCTGGCTGCCATGGATACGGTCATTGCTGTACTCAGTGCCAGAGCAGCAAACTTTTTTGAATTTTTCATAACCTTTTCCTCCTCTTCAGGCATTGTATGCATAAAGCCTGTATATTCTTTCATTTTTATTTTATAATTCTACCATGAATTTCTTAAAATGCAAGAGTAGACTTGAATAAACATGCAGTTTTTTATAACAATTTTTATAGCAGTATTTCTTTTCGTTCACACTTTTATAACATTTTTCCTTTATTATGGATAGCATAACTTTCCAGACCAAATAACACCTATAAGGAGGCTTGATAATATGAAGTTTACAAAAATGCAGGGAATTGGCAATGATTATGTATATATTAATTGTTTTGAAGAAACGGTAAAGGATCCATCTGCAGTTGCCAGATTTGTCAGCGACCGACATTTCGGCATAGGTTCGGACGGTCTGATCCTGATCCGCCCATCCCAGGTGGCAGACTGTGAAATGGACATGTACAATCTGGACGGCTCACAAGGTGCTATGTGCGGCAACGGGATCCGTTGTGTTGCCAAATATGTATTCGATCATGGAATCGTAAATAAAACCAGCATCTCCATTGCTACGAAAAGCGGCATAAAATATGTGGATCTTACAGTCAAAGATGGCAAAGCCAGCCTGATCCGTGTCAATATGGGATCGCCCATCCTCCAGGCCACACAGATCCCTGTAGTTGCAGATACGGAGCAGGTGATCGATGCGCCTATCCAGGTAGATGGACAGGAATATCATTACACAGCTGTTTCCATGGGGAACCCTCATGCCATTGTATATGTAGAAGATACAGACAGCCTGGATCTTGCCAAGATCGGTCCATCCTTTGAAAACCATGTGAATTTCCCTGATCGGATAAACACAGAATTTGTACAGGTACTAGATAAGCATACTGTAAAGATGCGCGTATGGGAGCGGGGTTCCGGCGAGACACTGGCCTGTGGTACAGGCGCCTGTGCAGTAGCCGTTGCTTCCATCTTAAACGGCCACGTTTCACCAGATACCCCGGTCACTGTGAAGCTGCTTGGCGGCGATCTTCAGATCTTCTGGAACAGAAGCGAAAACCTGGTTTATATGACAGGTCCTGCAGTAACTGTTTTTGATGGCCAGATCGATCTTTCCTTCCTTGGAGAATAAAATACCCCGGGATCATTGATCCCAGGGTGGTACATTAATAAAGCATATGAACATTTTACAGAAAAGCCATAATCCGTTCCACAATAAAGACAGCCCCACAGGCGATCAGTGCAACGGTGAGAAGGCTTTTCTCTTTATATGCAGCAATCAGTGCTGCACCAAACCCTGCCACTGCTGAGATCCTGCTGGCAGTAGCAGACAGGATGGCCGGAAATGTCATTGCAGCCAGGCATGCGTAAGGCACGTAATAAAGAAATGATTTGATATATGGATTTACAATTTCTTTTTTTGCCAGTGTAATGGGCAGAACTCTGATCAGATAGGTCACACCTGCCATTACCAGAATATATATGTATACATTATGACTCATGTACTTCATCCTCCTTCACCGGACACAAATAAGCAGCTCCGCCTGCTGTCACTAACGTGGTGATGATGATCACAAAACCGGATGAAATTTTATTTAATCCTGGTACAACTGCAAATAATGTGCTGACTGCCATAGCAGCCACAACCACCAAAAGCACTGCCTTGTTCTTCTTTGCCGGCGGAATGATCACTGCCAAAAACATTCCATAGATAGCCACCCCAAGTGCGCTCATGATAAAATCCGGGAGCAGGCTTCCTGATATGGCTCCCAGAAGCGTTCCAAGAGTCCAGCCCGGAATTGCCATGCACATGGCACCATAATTATAAAAAGCACTCACCTTTCCCTCCTGGCTGGCACTTACACCAAAGATCTCGTCTGTAATGCCAAATGCCACCAGATATCTGTGTGCCCATGGCTCATCTCTTCGCATTTTCTGTGACAGAGAAAAGGACATAAGACAATATCGCAGATTGATCACCAGCTGAGTCAATGCCATTTCCCAGTATGATCCGCCTGCCACAATAATATCCAGGCCTGCAAACTGGCCTGCTGATGTAAGATTGGTCAAGGAAATCAGTACAGCCTGCCATATGCTAAGGCCGGAAGACACTGACATCATTCCAAATGTAAATGAAACTGCCAAATACCCAAGACCAATGGGTATTCCGTCTTTGATTCCTTTTTTGAAGCTTTCATTCTTCATCGGATTGTTCCCCCTGGTACCATATCATATCTTAGATACATAAGCCCGGTTAGGCAGATAATTTGGTCTGCCCTGACGTCCGCTTAAAGAATAAGGCATTGCAAAATATGTATCTACAGAGCTTGCCAGTGCCCAGTCCGGATCATACACCTTGCCATTCACCTCAGCCCATCCATGGCCTCCTGATGAAATAGCGTATACCTCTTTATATCCTACAGCACTTGCCATAAATGCAAAGGCAGCTCCATAAGAAAAGCAGTTGCCTTTTCCTCTAAAAAACATGTCTTCAGCAAAATCCATCTCCCAGCCATTTCTTGGAGAAAAGCCTCTCCAGCTGAAATATCCGAAATTCTTCTTTGCATATTCAAAACAGATCTTCAGCTTTTCTTTCTTTGGCATCAGCGGCTTTGTGATACGCTCCACTGTCTGATTGGCCGCAAGCAGGATACGAAGTCTTCTAAGGCTTGCACTGTCCTTTTTTGCTTTTCCTGTACGGTCGATGGTGATCCCGTTCACCTTTGCAGATTTAACCATACTCCCATTAGAACCTCTGGCAATGTTGAAGTAATAATAATCATTGCCGATCTTCTGCCAGCCTACGTGCTGTGCTCCTTTTTGGTCAAAATAAAAAGTTTTTTTACCGATCTTGGAAAGCCCGGTAAGCTTTTTACCCTTTTCGTTGTAATAATATATATTCTGGTTCTGCTTTTTCCACTGCTTTTTGTATCTGGCTGCAGCCTGGGTAGGTACTGCCAAAAGCATTACAGCCAGAAGCATTACAGCACATAATAAAAATCTTTTTCCTGTTTTCTGTTTCATTTCCCTCTCCTTATCATCCAAATATTCTTTTTTCTTTCAGGCCAGCTGCCTCCGACAGATATTTTACAACATCTGCTGCCACACATACAACATCTTCTTCATGCATAAATTGAGTTATTTCAGAATCAAACAGCATATTTGCCTGTGGATCAAACTCTTCATCCCCATCCCAAAACAGGACAGCTATATTAAGAAAAGGAAAAACAGGCAGCACATACCCTGCATCTCCCTGGGGAAGCCTGGTACCGCCCAGATCTTCACATGCCTTTTTCAGTTCTTCCACATGTCCTGAAAAAACAGTCTGAAGTGTCTGGATCACCGTCTCCCGATATGCCTTTTCAAAAGGATACACCCTCTTTACCTGCCTGAAAGGAACCAGTTTCCCTGAGGCACAGGGATTTTCCACAGCATAATAAAAAGTATTATAAATCACCATTTGGGTATTAAAACCAACCTCTCTGTCCGGTTCCTCCTTTCTTTGGATCTTTCCGGTTTTCCTGTCCACCCTGTATTTATGATTAAAATAGATAATATAAATATAATTGTCATCTGCGCAAAGCCTGAACTTATTTATTATTTTCTCCTGATCCATTTCCTTTAGAAACTTTTGTCTCCAGTTCTCTGTCACATCATCATAATTTGACATTTTCTTCCTCCCATTAGCTGATCTGCCAGCGAATATGGCTGCCATTTTCATCTTTTGTTACGATCAGCTGGTCTTCCATTTCCTGCTTCAGCTCTGTTACATGAGAAATAATCCCGATCAACCTGGAACCAGATGCCATATCCTTCAGCACACGCACTGCCTGATCTCTGGAATGTTCATCAAGGGAACCAAAGCCTTCATCAATAAACATCATATCCAGATCCACAGATGCAGAAGAAGCCTGGATCTGATCCGCCATTCCAAGGGCCAGGGACAAAGCTGCCATAAAGGATTCTCCTCCGGAAAGGGTACGCACTTCCCGTACCTTCCCGGTAACTGCAGAATACACCATCAGGTCCAGCCCTCTGTTTTTCCCCTCACCTGCACGTTCCAGTTCGCACAAACGCAGCTGAAACTGTCCGGCAGACATTTCTTCAAATCTTTGATTGGCTGCATACAGGATCTGCTGCAGATAATATCTTTGTACGTAGGTTTCAATATCCATTCTGGCTCCGGATACTTTCCCTGCCAGCATATTGTACAGCTCTTCCAGCCTTCTGTGCTCCTCCATGATCCTTGCCCGCTCCTCCATCTTTGGAGATAAGGCATCCAGGCAGTCCCTATCTGCCTTATGGATTTCTTTGATCCTGGTCAGATGATCCTGCAGCTCTTCCAGCTCCTCCAGGGTTGTTTTCACTTCCTCTGAAAGTCTTTCCATGTCTGGTCTTTCTCTGCCATTTATGAATTCCACAGCCTGTTTTTGCCTGTTGGCTGCATCCAGCTTTCTTTCCTTATAAGCCTCCACCTGGTTCTGGAATTGCTCCAGCTGCTGATTGTCGTACAAAAGCAGTTCTTTCATCTGCTGCAGGGTCAGACCTTTTTCCTGAAGCTTTTTCTCAAATATCTGTTTTCCCAAAGCAGTGTCTTTTTCCAAAACAGGCAGTTCTTCTTCACATTTCGTAAGAAGAGCCTCCATCTTTTCTACATTTGCTTTGATCTGATCCAGTTCTTCCCTTGTCTTTTTCCAGGTCTTCTCTGCATTTGTCTTTTTCTCTTTCATCTGAGCCAAAGCCTGTAATGCCTCTTCCTTTGAAGAATATCCTTTGCTTTGCTCCAGCTGCTGTAAGGCAGCCTGTTTTCCCGCAAGAAAATTACTGCATTTTGTTACCAGCAAAAGAGCATCTTCACTGATCTTCTGCAGCTCCTCTTTCTGTTTTTCCCCATCCTTCAGGCTCTTCTGTATTCCTGCCAGTTCCTTTTCGGCCTGCTCCAGACGGAAATTTTCTTTCTCCACATCTGCATTCCATCGGATGGAAAAATCCTTCAGATAATTCAGCAGTTCCTTCCATCCGCCAGGAACTGGTATATTCTCCTCTTGTCCAAACTCCGCCTGTTTCATCTGCTGCCAAAGCCTGTCCGCTTCCTTTTTGAAATATCCCTGTTTTTCTTCAAGCAGCTTCTTTCCTGTGCCGGCCTGTCCAGCCTTTTTCTCCTGATCCTCCTGTAAAACCGTAAGCTCCTCTCCCAGCTTCTGAAGCCCTTCTCTTGTGAGGGTCTGATGTTCCAGCGGGATCTGGCAGGGGGATGGATGCTCCAAAGATCCACACACAGGACAGGGCTGTCCCGGACGAAGCTGTTCTTTTGCAAGAAAGCCTGCCTGTGCATCTAAAAATGCAGTCCTTTTCACTGTGTACTCCTGGTTTTTCACATCATATAGATTCCGTGCTTTCTGATAATCCATCTGAGCTTTTTCTGCCTGCTTTTTCTGTTCCACAGTATCTTTGGCCAGCTGCCACAGCTGGGAGAGTTCCTTCTGGAACCGGAGCATATTCTCCTGTTTTGCCTGCCATAAGGCTCTTTGTCTGTCCGTAGCCGACAGTCTTTCTCCCTGCTCTTTCCATAAACCAAGTCTGGTCTCCAACTCTTTAAGACTGGTCTGGGCATTTTCAAGAGTCTGGCCTGCCAGTCTGGATTCCTGCTCTTTTTCTTTGATTTCCTTTTGAAGCGCAGCCATCTTCCTGAATATTTCCAGGGAAGCCTCCACCTGTTGGGAAACCTTTGCAAAAATCTCCTGTACTTCCTTTTGCTGCTCCCTTGCCTTCTCCTCGCTTCCGGCAGCCTGCTCACAGGCCTTTTTCATCTCAGGCAATTCTTCCTGATAATGTTTGATAAGGGTTCTTGTATTTTCTACCTGTTTCTTCTGATCTTCATACCTTTGGTATGTCCCATGCAGCTCCTGTGCATCCCTGATCTGCCGGATCTGTATCGTAAGAAGCTGCATCCGCTCCTGATCCTCTTCACACTCTGCCAGTACTCTCCTTGCCTCATCAAGCTGTACAAACTGGTGGCACAGGGAATCTGCCAGATTTAGCTCATCCCTTTTTTTCAGATAGATACGGTTCTTTTCTTCCACCTGCTTTTCCAGACTCTCTTTTTCTTTTCTCAGTCTGCTGCACAATCCTTCCAACTTTGCCAGCAGATTTTCCATGTCAACTACAGACAGCCGTTCAGACTCCAAGATCCGCTTCTTTAATAAACTGATCTCTTCTATATCCGGATCTGCTTCCGGAATCACCAGATGGGAAGTTTCGGTCTGGCAGACCGTACGGATCCGTCCGATCTCAGACAGTTTTTCCTTTTTTCTTTTTCCCAGTTCTTCCACAATATCCTGAAAGATCTGCGTATGAAACAGCTTCCGGAAAATCTCTTTTTTGGTATCAGACTTCGCCCGCAGAAGCTCCATAAACTCTCCCTGTGCGATCATTGCCACCTGCATAAACTGGCTTTTAGTCAGTCCCAGAATTTCTACCAGTCTGGCATTCGCTTCCTTCTGAGGATATTCCCGCCCGTCTGGCATAAATAAAGATACTTTTTCCTTTTCCTCAATCTGCCCCTGTCCTCTTTTATTGGGTCTGAAATGACGAGGATTACGACGCACCACATATATTTCTCTTTCTCCGCCGTATCTGGCAGAAAATTCAAATTCCACATAAGGCTCAACGGAAGGATCTGCATACTGGCTTTGCAATTCTGTGCCGTTTTTCTTATTTACACCGGAACTTGCTTCTCCATAAAGTGCAAAAACAATGGCATCAAAAATCGTGGTTTTCCCGGCACCTGTGTCGCCGGTGATCAGAAACAGATTCTGATCAGCCTTTGTAAAATCCAATATCGTCCTGTCCCTGTAAGAACCAAAGGCCTGCATGGTCAGTTTTATAGGCCGCATATCAGTGTGCCTCCTTTACGCAGTTGATCACATCTTTCAGAAGCTCTCTTTCCTGCTCATCCATGTCCTTCAGAAAAGAACAGCACAGTTCAAAAGGATCTTTCTGAATCTCTCCATTTACTTCTCTGCTGTAATCTGCTGTACGCAGATTCTCACGTCGTATCTCAAGAAGTCCGGGAAAAGCACAGCGAAGCCTGTCCTGCATATCCATAATATCCAGATCTGCCTTATCGTTAAGGATCACTGTTACATAATCCTCACAGCTTTGATTTACCACTTCTTCCAATGTTCCCCGTATCACCCGTATCTGATGCAAGGGCTCAAGCGGAAGCACGCTCACACATACATCTCCTTTTGCGCCCATTTCTACCTGCAGGATTCCTTTTCGCTGGCCTGCCTCGCTGACAGATGTTGGGAAAGGAGTCCCACAGTATCGTATCACCTCACTGCCCACCTTCATTGGCTTATGGATATGGCCAAGGGCTGCATAATCAAACGGCTCAAGCACACTGCTTTGGACTTCGTCAATATTACCCACTGTACGGATTTCCGAATCCATTCTCGGAATATCTTCTGCCCTGGTACCGGATGGCAGGTAAAACTGATGGCTGACGATCACGTTACGTTCTTCTTCCCTGATACTCTCCCTCTGGATCAACCTACGCACAGTCTCATCATAGGAAAGATTATTGCCATTTTCATCACTGCCGGTGATAGCCTTCACAGTGGATGGCTTTACAAAAGGAAGCAGGTAAAAATTCACTTTTCCCCAGGAATCATGAAGGCTTACTTTCTCTATATACTCCCCTTCTCTTTGCGGTGGCTGCCCGATCATGTACAGCTTCTGTCTTGCAAGTACAGACCGGAAGCAGTTCACTCTGGATGCACTGTCATGATTACCGCTGATCATCATAACTACAGTCTCCGGTGCTGCCTGTGCAAGCCCCTGGATAAAACGGTCAAACACTTCCACTGCCTCCGCAGATGGCACTGCCTTATCGTAGATATCCCCGGCGATCACAATCGCATCAGGTTTTTCCTTCTGTGCGTATTCTGCAATTTTCCCGAAAATATACTCCTGATCCTGACGCAGATCCCGATTCTGCAGCTTCAAACCTATATGCAGATCTGATAAATGAAAAAACTTCATACACCCTGCCTCTTTCTGCTTTATATGTGCTTTTTATGTATTTTTTATCATACCATAATCCGCACGCAAAAAAAAGACAGGGCAGGTACATCTTTTATGCACTCTGCCCTGCTTATTACTGTTCACTTTGTTCGCAGTAACCCTTTCTTCTTATTCACAGCACTTAATCTTCTTATAGCTATCATCATCTCATAGCTATCCTTGTTTCTTATTCACATGATCTTCTTATATCCACCCTTGTTTACACATTTCACCATCTGCTCCAGTTCCTCCATCTCCCAGCTGCAAGCCTGCCCAGGGTCTCCTTTGAACCACACGCAGGTTCCGCAGGAGGAGCTTAATGTCCTTGGCACCGGCATGATCCGGCTTTCAAATCCGGCCTCTTTACACTGCTTGTGGAATGCCATGGCTCCAAAATGGGAATAAAAAGTAGCTATATACGCTTCCTTCATTTTTTCAGTGTAAGGATATAATCCTCACCCTCTTCTTTGTAAGATACTTTATATCCCTGATGGGTTGCAAACCGTGTCACATTTTCCTTTGCCGTAGGATTATCCACCAGGATCTGGTACATGCTTTCTCCTGCTTCCAGTGCCTTTTTGGTCAGGATCACCGGTTCCGGGCAGGAAAGCCCTCTCGCATCAACAGTTCTCATTTCAGGCTGCTCCTTTCTTTCTTATGGAATTACAAGCTGCAATCACCAACAGTACTACAATTCCCACTAATACCGCTGCTTTGCCATTTGCTGTAGGGCCTTCTGCGGAAGATGCCAGGCCAAAATTATGTGCAATAGCAGCA
The DNA here is from genome assembly GCF_040929965.1 of Blautia sp. 1033sp1_1033st1_G9_1033SCRN_220408. Taxonomy (NCBI): domain Bacteria; kingdom Bacillati; phylum Bacillota; class Clostridia; order Lachnospirales; family Lachnospiraceae; genus Blautia; species Blautia sp. 1033sp1_1033st1_G9_1033SCRN_220408. The sequence continues at coordinate 15,325 of NZ_JBFKZO010000012.1, forward strand.
CCTGCTGCCAGCCCGATCACAGTAACTGCAGAATCTGTATTTCCTTCTCCTGCCAGTACCAGCTGACGCATAGGACACCCGCCAAGAAGGACACAGCCGAAACCTGCCAGTGCCATTCCCAATGCATTCCAAAGTCCGTCGGTATGTGCAATGGGCTGTCCTGCAAATCCAGGATTCCAGAATCCCAGGATTGCATTTCCAATAAATGCAGCTACAAGAATAGCCAGGAATCCACTAAGAAGCTTCCATTCTCCAAACAGCACTACATCACGGATACCGCCTACCATACAAAGTCTTGTTCTCTGTGCCAGTGCACCTACCACCAGTCCGGCCACAAGAGAGATCCCGATTGCAGCGTGCTTTGCCCCAGGGCCTCCATCCGTTTCTGTAAAATGGATAAATGCAGGTGCAGCTACCAGAAGTGCAAGGATCACCAGCTGCAGCACCGTAAAAATCGTTCCTTCTGTTTTTTGCATGGAATAAGAACGCTTCAGAGTATATCCTTTTTTCAGGAAAACAACACCTAGAAGGATTCCGCCTACAAATCCAAGGATTCCAAATAAAGCATTGAAATCTCCGCCTGCCAGACGCAGGATCATACGGAAAGGACATCCAAGAAACATCAGGCATCCGATCATAACAAACATAGCAATGACAAATCTTGTCACTGGTGCAGAGCCGCCTCTTGGCTTAAATTCCTTTGTAACCAAAGCCAGGATAAACGCCCCCAGTACAAGCCCTACGATCTCCGGACGTATGTACTGTACTGCTGCTGCTGAATGGAATCCCAGTGCTCCTGTGGTATCTCTGATAAAGCAGGCAATACAGAAGCCCATGTTTGCAGGATTACCAAAGAAAACCAGCCCTACAGCAATGGCTCCGATAATAAGTCCTGCCACAATGATCCGGATGGTTTCTTTTTTTGTGGTTGAATCATTCATACTACTCTTTCCTCCCTACCTGAATATACAGAAATTTTATCATTAAGCCTATTTTTATTCCAATTAATTATTAAAGTGTTTTTTGCCGATTTATAGATTTTATCAATATATTATGGTACACTGATTAGCAGGTAACTGTTACATCACTAAACAGTTATGTATCAACGCCATATCTGCTAAGTATGTTTCCTATGACCTGCTGAGTAGTTGGTAAAATTAACAGAAAGTCAGGTTTCTATCATGACAGACAGAATTTATTTCGATCAGGCAAGTACCTCTTTTCCCAAAGCCCCTGGAGTTGCCAAGGCAATGTATGCCTATCTTACTAGCCTGGGAACGAATGTGAACAGAGGCTGCTATGAAGATGCTTATGCAGCAGAAGAAACAGTTTTTAATACCAGAAAGCTTCTGGCACAGCTTTTTCACTTTCCACTGACAAAAAATGTGATCTTAACAGGCAATATCACCCAAAGCCTGAACATGCTTTTAAAGGGACTGCTGCGGCCAGGCGATCATGTACTTGTATCTTCCATGGAGCATAATGCAGTGATGCGTCCACTTGTCCAGCTTTCCAGAGATGGCATTTCCTTTGACCGGATCCCCTGCCGCAGGGATGGAACCATGATCCTTGAACAAGCAGAAGCTATGATCAGGCCTTCCACAAAAGCTATTATTACTTTACATGCTTCTAATGTATGTGGCACCCACATGCCTCTGGCAGAGCTTGGTGATATCTGCCACAGGCATCATCTATTCTTCCTGGCAGATACTGCCCAGACAGCAGGTATCTTTCCACTGGATATGGAGCAATTACACATAGACGGTCTTGCTTTTACAGGACATAAAGGTCTTCGCGGTCCACAAGGTACCGGTGGTTTTCTTATATCCGGACAGCTGGCAGATCAGATGGAGCCTTTAATTTCCGGAGGCACAGGCAGTGTTTCCCATACAGAAGAGGTTCCTTCTTTTCTGCCAGACCGGTTCGAGCCGGGAACTCCTAATCTTCCCGGTATTTTCGGCCTGCACGCAGCACTTAAGGAGCTGACCCCTCTATCCATGGAGCAGATCCGTACAAAGGAGCTTTCTCTTACCGGATATTTTCTTGAAAAGCTTATGGAACTGGATCCTTCTGAAAAGCATATCCGTATCATTGGAAGAAAGGATCTGTCCATGCGAAGTGCTGTGGTTTCCATCCAGACTTTGGATGAAGATATGGCTTCTGTAGCATGGCATCTTGATCATGACTATCATATCATGACAAGAGTGGGGCTTCACTGTGCACCAAACGCCCACAAAACACTGGACACATACCCGGCCGGCACCATCCGCTTTTCCTTTGGTCCCCAAAACACAAATAATGAAATCGACTTCTGCATAAGGGCGCTGAAAGAGATCCTGGATCTTTAAGGCTTCCCGGAAAGGACACCTATGGAATTCAAACAACTGGAAGCCTTTGTGGCAGTAGTGGAATATAATAGCTTCTCGGAGGCTGCCAAACATCTTTATCTTACCCAGCCAACCATTAGTTCTCACATCCGTTCCCTGGAACAGGAGCTGAACTCCAAGCTGATCCTTCGGACTACCAAAAAGCTTACGGTTACAGCACGGGGGCAGCAGCTTTATGACTGTGCGGTAAATATACTGAATATGCGCAACACTTTGGTGGATGAATTTACTGGCAATGATAAAAAGATCATAGACCTTGGTGTTTCCACTATCCCCTCCTCCTACCTTCTGCCGGAACTTCTGGGTGCTTTCAGCAGCCAGTCCCCTAACGTCTACTTTCATGCCTGTCAATCCCACAGCCAAGGAGTAATCCTGCGGGTATTGGATGGCAGTATAGACCTGGGCCTTGTAGGCAGTAAAAGTGAGGACAAGGATTGTCAGTTTATTCCTTTTTGTTATGACAAACTGGTACTGGCCACCCCTGTAACCCCCTATTTTCTTAAAATGCAGGAACAGGGTGCACAGCTTGCCGATTTTCTGGACCAGCCCTTTATCATGCGGGAAAAAGGTTCCGGAACAAAAAAAGAGCTGGACCGTTACCTGGAGAGCCAGGGAATCAGCCAGTCTTCTCTGAATATTGTGGCACGGATGAATGATCTGGAAGCTGTGCGAAGATCCATTGTGCAGGGCATCGGGATTTCTGTTCTTTCCTACCGCTCTGCCAGGGATCTGGCAGATTCCAAACAGCTGCTGCTTTTTCCTTTGGATAAAGTATCATCTGTGCGTACCTTTTATATTGTATATAATAAAAACCGGATACTGAAAAGCCATGTAAAGCAGTTTATCCACTTTACAGAGGGCTTCTACCAGAATCCGGAAACACCTTAAAAATCAATAAATGCATTTGGGCTGGTAACTGGGAAGATACTGAGCCGTTGCATATTTTTTATAATACAGATTCGATCAATGTCCTGGTGTAATCCGTTTTAGGATGATCGATCACCTGCTCTGTTGTCCCATATTCCACCATCTTTCCGCCGTTCAGGACCATAACATGATCGCAAAATGCCTGCACCAGTGCAAGATCATGGCTGATAAAAAGAACTGTCAGGTTCTCATTGTGTTTTAGTTCTATCAGCAGTTCCACTATCTGCTTCTGCACAGTCACATCCAATGCACTGGTAGCTTCATCGCAAATCAGGATGGATGGCTTTACAGCCAGTGCTCTGGCAATGGCTGCCCTCTGGCACTGACCGCCACTGACCTGATGGGGATATCGCTGTGCAAATTCCTTATCAAGCCCGCATTTTTCCAAAAGCAGCTCCACTCTCTCATTTGTTTCTCTGCGATTCATCCCCATATTACGCAGGCTTTCTCCAATCCCGTCTCCTAAGGTATGTCTTGGGTCAAAGGATTCTGCAGGATTTTGAAATACCATCTGAATGTCCTGATATATGCTACGCAATGCCTTTCCTTTAGCCTTTGTAATTTCCTGATCACCTAAAAATATCTGTCCCCGGGACACATTCTCCAAATGGGTGATCATTTTTGCAATGGTGCTTTTTCCTGAGCCTGATTCCCCAACAATTCCCAGACATTCTCCTTGTTTCAGATTGAAACTCACATCATCCACTGCAGTGAATCGCTTATTGCCAGATATGAAGCTTTTACTTATATGTTCAGCCTTTAAAACAGTTTCTGCCATTTCACTCTGCCTCCGGAATCTTTCTGTGGTTCAAATGAAGCACAGAGCCCATAAGTTCCCTGGTGTAGCTATCCTTAGAATGCTCAAGGACCTTTTTTGTTTCTCCATAATCTCTGACCTGTCCATCTTTCAGCACCAGCACCTTATCTGCCATTTTTCTTACTACGCCTATGTTATGTGTAACTATAATCATAGATGTATGGTACTCCTTGCGCAGCAACAGCAATTCTTCAACAACCTGCTTTTGAACTGTCACATCAAGTGCACTGGTAGGCTCATCCGCAAGGAGCACCTTTGGCTGCATGATCATAGCGATACAGATTCCAACACGCTGGTTCATTCCACCAGACAGCTGGAATGGATAGCTTTCCAGCACACGTTCACTATCATGCAAGCCGATTTTTTTCATAATCTCCTTGGCTCGGCATCGAATCTCTTTTTTGCTGACTTTCTCATGTTCTGTCACTGCTTCATACACCTGTGCTCCAACCTTGCGCACAGGACATAATGCAGATTTGCAGTCCTGAAATACCATACCGATTTCTTTTCCCCGATATCTACACAGCTGTTTTTCATTCATTTCAGCAAGATTGTGATCCTTATACCAGATATTTCCTTTTGTTACTATTCCTTCCTGTCCCAAAAGTCCTGTAATTGCCTTTATGATCGTACTTTTACCACTTCCTGATTCTCCAACAATCCCAAGAATCTCTCCTGGTTTCAGGTCAAAGCTGATATCCTGTATCACTTCTTCACCTTCATATGAAACTGTTACATGTTCTATACGAAGCAATGAATCCATTCAAATTCCCTCTTAGCACTTAATTAATATCCAGATCCGCAGTAATCTCATAATAATCACATGGATGAGCTTCCAGTCCTGTCACATTGGATTTTGTTACGATCCCCATATTCAAATGTGATACAAAGAAAAATGCGTCATCATCCAGGATCTGCTGCTGCAGCTTCACTGCCAGTTCACCTCTTTTTTCTTTGTCAAAGGTCTGGTGCAGCTGATCTGTCAGCTTTGTTACCTCTTCGTTCTGATAATTTCCATAATTTTTAGCACCTGTTACTGTACTGGTAAAGAAATATTCCGGATCACCGGTAGGCGCCGTGGTGGTAGAGCTTACATATACATCGAAATCGCCGTTTTCTGCATAAGTTCTGTGGTCCGACGTATTATTCACCTGCAGGTCAATGCCGATTTCTTTTAAGGTAGCCTGTGCATACTCTGCTAACTTTGGCTGTTCCAGACGAGTAGGATAAGTAAGCCAGTTGATGGTCAGCTTCTGTCCATCTTTATCTGCATATCCATCACCATCCGTATCCTTCCAGCCAGATTCCTCCAACAGCTTTTTGGCTTCCTCCGGATCATAGGACACTGTATTCACTGCATCATTTCCATAGGAAAAGCTGCTTGGAAATGCTCCTTTTGCCGGAATCCCCCGGCCTTGCATAATGACTGAGCAGAAACCTTCTTTGTCAATTCCCATTTCAACTGCCTTACGGATATTCTGGTCCTGCATCAGCTCTGAATCCATATTAAACTGACCAAAGAAGCATCTGCTGGTGGCACTGGAATGAATGGTATAATCCGGATTCTGATCAAATAAAACATAATTATCATACTGAAGACCATAGGTTCCCTGGACATCTCCTGTCTGTAATGCAGCTGTCAGGGCACTTCCATCAGCAAAAGATTTCACCGTGATTTTGTCAACTTTTACATCACCGCCCCAGTAGTCTTCATTCTTAGTCAGATCGATCTGAGTTGGTGTTACATTCGTAGCAATGTAAGGACCTGTTCCTGCTACATTTGCAGATCCTCCTTCTCCCTGAATACCATATTCCATATCAATAATGGCACCATATGGATCACCAAGATAATTGATGATTGCAGGACAAGGCTCCGTTGTATAAATCGTCAAAATCTGTCCATCAGCTTCTATATGATCAATTTTAAGATCATATGGTGCACGGTCGTGAACACTGATCAGATCTTCCAGACACTCCTTTACTGCCTGGGCATCCATAGCCCTACCGCTGGAAAACTTCACTCCGTCACGAAGAGTTATTTTTACAGTTAAATCATCTACAAATTCATAGTCTGTAGCCAGCCATGGCTCAACCTCCATGTTGTCATTGTACTTAAAAAGTGTTTCACCCACACCATAACGGATGGCACTCCAGCCAGAATAATTATCATGAGGATTCAAGCCTGCATCTCCCATTTCTTCACTGTAACCGGTGGTGCCATACACAAAGCTTTTTTCTCCCTCTGCATACACACTGGAGGCTGTGACAGCAATAAGCATTGCTCCCGTCAAAACTGCTCCCAATATTTTTTTCTTCACCCTTTTATTATCCTTTCTTTTTATTTCTTTGTTTTGGATCCATATAATCTCTTAATGTATCTCCCAGAAGGTTAAAAATCATTACTGTAATAAAAATTGCCAGTCCGGGAGCCAGCACCATCCATGGTGAGATCTGCAACATACTTCTGCCGTCATTGATCATACTTCCCCATTCTGCCATTGGAGGCTGCACCCCCAGTCCAAGAAAAGACAATCCGGCAAGCTCCATCATCATTGTTCCAATATCCAGAACAGAGGTGATCAGAATGGAGCCAAATATATTAGGAAGTATATGTTTGAATATGATCTTGCAGGTGCCACTTCCAGATAGTCTTACAGCCATTAAATAGGGCATATCCTTTTGAGTCAGTGTAAGTCCTCTTGCAAGTCTGGCATATTTTGGCCATCCGATCACTGCCAAAGCGATCACAGCATTCTGAATTCCACCTCCCAGCACCCCTGCAACAGCAAGGGCAAAAACAAGGCTTGGAAATGCAAGAAACAGATCCGAAATGCGCATCAGAATAGTATCCGCAAGTCCTCCGATCCATCCACAGATCATGCCGATCACAGTTCCTGCCACCGTAACAATACACACAAGCAAAAGTGTTGCATAAATACTGGTAGTGCTTCCTACAAGCACTCTTGAAAACATATCCCTTCCATAGCAATCGGTTCCCATAATATTGGCCAGGCTGGGCGGCTTCTGTGCCTGTAGAAGATCCTGTGCATATGGATCATATGGACAAATATGCTTTGCAAATGCTGCCACTAATAGCAACAGCAAGGTAAGAAAAATAAAGAAATATAGCTTTCCTTTAATATGATTCTTCTTCCCTTTCTTTGCAGGGAGTATAACACCTTTTTCCGTCTGTTTCATGTTCTGTCACCTCCCAGCCGCACCCGGGGATCCAGATAATGATATAAAATATCTGTGATCAAATTGACCACCACATATATGATTGCCATCCATGCCACATAGGCCTGAATAATGGGATAATCTCGCATTGTAATAGCATCTACTGCCATCTTCCCTACCCCATCCCACATAAAAATAGTCTCCACAATCGTGGTTCCGCCTAACAGGCTTCCTATTGACAATGCCAACAGCGTGATGATCGTAATCATAGAGGATTTCATAACATTTTTCCAGATAATAACACTTCCTCTTACGCCCCGTGCCCTGGCTCCTGTCACATAATCTTTGTTCAGTTCTTCCAGAACCGTTGTACGCACCTGTCTTGTATATTTGGATGCCATGGAAATCGCAAGCGTCAGTGTTGGCAAAACCAGGCTCAAAGCCATATTATCCGTTGTAATGACAGGCAGCCAGCCAAGCTTAATAGAAAACAAATACATCAACACCAGTGCCGCAAAGAAATTAGGCATAGAATTTCCAATAAAACTGAAGAAACGGATCAAATAATCAACCCATCGGTTATGTCTTACTGCAGAATAGATCCCCAGTGGAATCGCAATCAGCATTGTAAGAACTACTGAGGATACGGTAAGCACAATGGTTGACGGAAGCTTTTCGATAAACGTATCATATACGTCTCTTTTGGATACATAGCTTTTTCCCATATCTCCTGTAATCATTCCGCAAAACCATTTTCCGTATTGGACAAGAAAGGGCTGATCCAGTCCATATTCTTTTCTGGTGGCATCAATCACTTCCTGTGAAACCGCTGATCCTGCATTTTCATACATATATGTAACTGCATCTCCACCTGCCAAACGCATCATCGCAAAGGATAAAAAGGTAATCCCTATAAGAATCGGGATTAGTTGAAGCAGTCTTTTTAAAATATATTTTGTCATGGATGCTCCTTTATTTTTGAATAGATCATTCAGATAATCGACTGGTAAGAAAATCCAGAAATTCCTGTATGCATTCTTCTGGCTCCTCGTCTTTATGGATCACATACCCAAAACATACTCTGCTTTTTCCCGGTTCCAGTGGTATTCCCCACATGGTTCCGGTTTTATTTTCAGAAAGATAACTTCCGCTTATATTGGAAACATTACTGTTCTTCAGCATCTTTTCCATAATATAATCGCTGTTGGTTAAAACAGAAATATCCATATTCTTCCACTTAAAACGGCTGTCTTCAACTGCTCCTATATCAAAAAATTCATCCTGATAATTTTGTATGAACCGCATCTTTTCCAAATCATCCGATAAGATCCTGTCTCTCTTTAAACGATAAAAATCTGTATTTTGCCCTGGATACAAAATGGTATCTGTTTCCTGCATTATGACAAACTCCATTTTATTTTTACCCAGTTCATGCAAAAAACTCCCCATTTGATGATTTAATATATAAACAAATCCTATATCATCCACATAATCCCTGACACGTTCCATAACGTCTCTTACTCCTGCTGCAGTAATCTGGAAATGGTATCCCCGTTCACTGGTTTTATTATAAAAATCAACGAACTGATTTGCGAACCAGGAACTGGGATTCATGGAGATTCTGATCCATTTTGTCATCCCATGGGAAACCATATTCTCCAGGGCTTCCATTTCATTTGTGATTTTACAGGCATATTGATATACCTTTTTCCCTACTGGTGTTAATCGAATACCTCTGGGTATCCGTTCAAACAGCTGGATTCCAAGGGCATCCTCCAGGCCCTTGATCACCTTACTTACGCTTGGCTGTGTGGAGTACAAAATTTTGGCTGCATCACTAAACGACCCCGTCTGGGCACATATTTTAAAATATTGTAACTGCTTTAAATCCATAAATTTCTCCATATATTTTGTGAGAACAGGATTGGATGTCTTTCTTCCTTATCCCTGCTGGTTACTTTTCGGTCCACAATAAAAACATTGGTGTAGGATTATAAAATTCATCCTTTTCACAATAAATCCTGCTGCTGATGCCCAAATCCACGTAGATTCTTTTTACACCTAATGTTTCCAGTGTTTGCAGATCCCAAGCTGGTCGGCTGCATGAACTGATGGGAAGCTGATGCTTAATCTCATCACATTCCCGCATCATATCACTTCCCAGCATATTGTGTGCATGCATCTTAGGAAGTAAAGAAGTATCTGTACTGTCTTCCAGTCCGTAATTTGCATCAAAATTTAACATAATACCGCCATTTTTCAAAACCCGCATCCACTCTCCATATGCTTTTGACGCATTAGGAAGCGTCCAGGTCAGATTTCTTGAAATCACCATGTCAAAGCAGTTATCCTCAAAGTTCAGTGTCTCTGCATCCATTACCTGGAACGTACAACTCACTCCTTCTTCTTTTGCAAGGCTTCTGGCACCTTCGATCATGTTTGGAGTCAAGTCAATACCAGTTACTCTATGTCCTTCCTTTGCAAGAAGTACAGAAAAAAATCCTGCTCCACAACCTACATCCAGAATTTTCAATTTTCTGCCCTTTTCCTGCATGCATTTATGGATTTCGTTCATCCATCTTGATGCAAGGGGACTGTGAAGTTCATCTCTGCGCTGCTTCAGAAAGCTGTCACTGCGTTTTGTCCAGTAATTGGTGATTCTTTCCTTCCTGTCATCATCTTCGTAACTAATCTGCCCATAAGTGATCATGGGGCCATCCTGCAGCACCTGCAGGGAACGTGTCTGATACAGGATCACTCCATCACTATAGGCCACACAGCATTCCAGTTCTTTCCCTTCATAATCCCGCACATATCCAAGTACATCTCCGGATTCAAACAGGTCTCCTGCCTTTTTCTCAGGATACCATAAACCATTGTATGAAGCATCCTGATACTGAACATTTTTCACTTCCAAAGGATAATACTTGCGATAACTTTTATGACCATCATAAATTCCAAGGTACCGCAAAATGGTACGTACATCCCGCTTCATGGAACGCACCTCTTCTGCATCCCAGCATCCCATTCCCCCTCTTTCCAGAAGCACACTTGGAATCCCCTGGGAGGCAGCGTAATTGTAAGCGCCACCGGAAACTACATCTGACTGTACCATGTAAGGCACATCCACCTGCTGAGCCATATGTCTGGAAATTTCCACAGTTCTTGCATCTGCACGTCCTGCATAATATACATAAGAAGCCAGTTCCTCATAATCGTCTCCACTATGCAGATCAATATAGTAATCTGCCTTTTCCAGCAGTTCCTTAACCACTGCAAAAGCCAGCCTCTCCAGTTTTTTTCCTTCTCTTTTTCCAGGAAAAAGGCGGTTCAGATTTCCACTCTCTGCCATATCTGCACTGCCTTTTCTGGCCTCAAAAGCCTCTCGGCAAACCACTTTTACAAGGATCACTGTACCGGACATTTTCTCTGCATTCAGATCCTCTGCCAGTTCTACAGCAGACTGGATTCCCACATATTCTCCTGGATGGATCCCAGCTGTGATCAATACAGTCTTTCCCGGATTTTTCCCACGGATCACCGTTATCGGCAGAGAAAATTCTCCATTGCCAAGGGTTAAAAAGCCATGTGCCCGATGCCCTGGCTGCACTGTCAGATCACCTAATGTATAACCTTCCCATAGTTCTTGTTTTACAGCCTGTATCATGAACATAGGCGTTGATCCATAATTCAGTTTTTCTTCTGTACTCCACACCCTGTTCCATACATTGGTGTCAACTGTAACAGAAGCATGAAGCTCTGTCAGCACCTTTTCATCCCATGACGGACGCTGCTTCCCGGACAATGGAACCTGTCTGGCAATCTCTTCCATGCGATCAATATCTGTACAGAGATAATGGTCATCCAGGTTTTCCTTTTCTACATTTTCCCTGTCCTTATCATAAGCCAGCCGTTTCTCCTCATCATACAGATATCCGTACCAATTGGCGTCAAAATTCAAAAGCTGTCCACCGGGACGAAGCACACGGATCCACTCCCGATAAGCCTTTACCGGATCCGGCAGATTCCAGGTCAGATTCCTGGTGATCACCACATCAAAAGTATTATCCTGAAAGTCCAGATCTTGGGCATCCATCCGATAAAATGACACATGATCCTTCTTATTTCCAAGATACTTTTCCACATTCTCTTTAGCCTTTTCCAACATTCCTTCTGTGTAATCCACAGCATCCACATAATAACCTTCGCCTGCCAGGATCACAGGAAAAAAACCTGGGCCTGTGCCAATATCCAGGATCCGCAGGCTTTCCCTGGCTTTCTGTGGAAATTTATTTTTCAGAAGCATAAGCCAGGCTTCTTTTTGTGTGCCAAGAAGCTCTTTTTCATTTACCTCTGAATATCCTTCTGTCCGTGTATTCCAGTAATCCTTAATTTCTTTCATCAGTTCTGTCAACTGTATTTCCTCCGCAAGTCTCTTCCAACTGTTTCTTCTATCAATTTTTAATTTCTTATTTCAATCTTTTCCACAAAATCTGTTAAAATGTTAGCAAAGTGGTGTGGATTCTGCAAGCCCCCTGGGGGGATAAATTATTGCTCCACTGACCCATAAAAACAATTTGCTGAACTTCACGAAGTATGGTATACTGAATAAAATATGCAACAAGTGCAGTTCCAACTGTCTGCATCAGAAAATACCCCATCTTCACGATTCCTTAACATTCGCTGTACCAGGGGTATCAAAGCTATATAAGATTGAGGTGAAACATTATGAAATCCAATGAATCTGCAGAGAATTATCTGGAAACCATACTGATTCTCAGTAAGAAAAAACCTGTTGTGCGTTCTGTAGACATCGCAGAAGAACTGGGCTTTAAGAAGTCCAGCGTCAGCGTTGCCATGAAGAACCTCCGTGAGAAGAATCACATTACGGTGACTCCGGAAGGGTATATCTACCTTACTCCATCCGGTCAACAGATTGCTGATATGATTTATGAGCGTCATCAGTTTCTTTCTGCATGGCTGATCAGCCTTGGAGTAGATCCTGATACAGCTACTTCAGACGCATGCCGGATCGAGCATGTGATCAGTCAGGAAAGTTTTGAAGCGATCAAGAAGCATCTTGCTCCGGAAATGCAATAATTTTCTCAAACAAAAGGGTGCCCATTGCCTGTGGTTATACAGGATGGACACCCTATTTTTATTCTGTTATTCCTGATCTGCTTTTTTCTCGTAGAAAACAGCAGAAAACGGTGATAATTTTAATGCATTTTCCCCTGCTGGGAGAATCTTGTCTTTCTTAGTATATTTCCTGTTGCCGCCATAAACTTCCATATCACTTGCCATCAGAAGATCATATTCCTCTTCAAGCCGGATCTGATATTCCTGGGTCTGATCAGAGAAATTAAACAATGCCAGGATTGTTTCTTCTTCGCTTCTGCGCTCAAAAACATATACGCATTTCTCTTCCTGATGACAGTCGATCCATTGGAACCCTTTATTTTCAAAGTCATGCCTGTACAGTGCCGGATGTTCCAAATAGCAATGATTCAATTCCTTCATAAATCTGTGGAACTTCTCATGGATAGGAAAGTCCAATAGCATCCAGTCCAGATCTCCTACCTCGCTCCATTCTTTTAGCTGAGCTAGTTCATTTCCCATAAAATTCAATTTCAGACCGGGATGTGCATACATATACATATAAAAGGCTCTTGCCTGTGGGAATTTCCCGTCATATCCTCCATTCATCTTCTGTGCGATGGTTGCTTTCCCATGGACCACTTCATCATGAGACAGCGGAAGAAGATACTTTTCATTATAGAAATACATCATGGAAAATGTCAGCTTATGATACTGCTCCTTACGCTGCTCCGGAGAAGACTGAAAATAAGAAAGTGTATCATTCATCCATCCCAGATCCCATTTGTAATCAAAGCCAAGTCCGCCTTCAGAAACAGCCTTCGTTACTCCTTGGTAAGGTGTGGAATCCTCTGCAAACAGCATAACATCCGGTAACCGTTCCTTCAGTCCCTGATTCATGGTCTTCAAAAACTTCAGAGCTGATAAATTCTCCCCGCGATTACTATCTCCCTGCCAGTAGATCAGATTGCCAACAGCATCCATACGCAGTCCGTCAAAATGAAATTCCTGCAGCCAATAAAGAGCACAGGACTGTAAAAAGCTGCAAACCTCTCCTCTGGAATGCATAAAATTACAGCTTCCCCATTCATTGCGTCCCACTGCAATATTAGGATATTCATATAAAGCAGTTCCATCATAATTAGCCAGTGCATAATCATTAACAGCAAAATGAACCGGCACAAAATCCAGGATCACACCGATCTCATTTTTGTGACACTGGTCAATAAAATACTTCAGATCTTCCGGCTTTCCGTAACGTGAAGTAGGACTGAAATACCCGGTTCCCTGATATCCCCAGGATTCATCACAGGGGTATTCACAAAGAGGCATTACCTCTATATAATTATATCCGTTTTTCTTCAGATAAGGAATAATAAGACCTGCCATCTCCCGATAGGTGTACCATCTTTCACCAGAGCCTTCTTCCGGGCATTTCCAGGACCCAAAATGCATTTCATAAATATTGACTGGTTTATTCTTTCTATCCTTGCCGTTTTTCTGCCACTCTTTATCATGAAATCTGTAGTCTTTTGATGTCCAGGTAACAGAAGCTGTTCCTGGGCGTAATTCAGAATAAAATGCATAAGGATCTGCGTGATCTATAAAAGAACCATCATTTTTGTAAATCCGGTATTTGTACATCTGCCCTGATGTCACTCCCGGAATATCGCATTCCCAGAAATTGCCATCATAAATACGGTTCATAGGTGTTTCTGTCCATCCATTAAACTCACCAATAACACTTACACGATTAGCAGCTGGGGCAAATGTACGGAAAGTGACGCCCTTTTCCCACACATGTGCTCCAAGAAATTCATATGCCTGAAATTCTTTCCCGATATAAAAATTATAAAAATCCATATATTCCTCCATTAAAACCGACACCAGTTGTTTTTTTTCGATTTTAGTGTATAATAAAAATGATTTTTTATCCACCAACAATCCGAAAGAAATGTAGGTTATCCAACCAATTTGAAAAATCGTCGGGAGGCTGCTTTATGGATATACGTATTGAAAAAACAAAGCAAAGCATTATCAATGCTTTTATTGAAATCCGGTCACGCAAGGAAGTAGAACGGATCACAGTGAAAGAATTATGTGAAAAAGCCCGGATCAATAAATCCACTTTTTACGCCCATTATAAGGATATCTATGATCTTTCTGATCAACTGGAAACAGAACTGGTGGATTCGATTATGGAGAATTTCAACCATCCTGAAAATCTGCTCCAAAATCCTGCTGATTTTACAAAAGAAATCTTTATGGGATATATGGCTAAAGATACCCTGATCCGTACCCTTTTTTCCGGAAGCCGCAGCAAGTTCCTTGTTCAGAAAATGGAATCTGCCCTGAAAGCCCTTGTTTTCTCTGTCTATCCTGATTATCGCAAGGATCCCCAGCTGAACATTATGTTGTCCTACCTTCTTTATGGGAGTTATTACGCTTTTTATGAAAACCGCAAGTACGGAGACGCCTCTGTGATCAATTCTATTTCCCAGTTCACTGCCAGGCTTTTACCTGCATTTACATAAATAAAGTAAAAAGAACGGAGCTGCCTATTCCCAGACAGTCCCGTTCTTTTCTAATTGCAGACACTTTCCTGCATCACAGATTATTCGTGCTCCTTCAGATACTGTGCACGGCCTTCTTCATAAAGGTTATTGCCTTCGCTGTCAATAATAACTACCAGCGGCATATCCTCTACGTAAAGCTTTCTGAGAGCCTCTGCGCCCAGATCCTCATACGCGATCAGTTCTGCCTTCTTGATACATCTGGCAAGAAGTGCACCTGCACCGCCGATGGCTCCAAAATAAACACCGGAGTATTTCTTCATTGCATCCACAACCTCCGGAAGACGGGCACCTTTTCCGATCATTCCTCTTGCTCCAACAGACATCATAGTGGGTGCATAAGCATCCATACGTCCGCTGGTAGTAGGGCCTGCAGAGCCGATCACTTTTCCTGGTTTTGCAGGAGTAGGTCCCACATAATAAATGGTGGCATCCGTCGGATCAAAGGGAAGCTTTTCTCCCTTTGCCAGTGCTTCGCACATTCTTTTGTGTCCTGCATCCCTGGATGTATAAATGGTTCCTGTAAGCAGTACCTGATCTCCGGCATGAAGTGTTTTGGCCAGTTCCTCAGTAAGAGGCAGTGTAATATGTCTTCTCTCCATTTAGATCACCTCCGTTTTATGACGGGTCACATGGCAGTTGATATTTACTGCACACGGCATTCCGGCAATATGAGTTGGCATTGTCTCAATGTTCAGACCGATCGCTGTGGTTTTTCCACCAAAGCCCTGTGGTCCGATTCCCAGTTTATTCACCTTTTCCAGCATTTCTTTTTCAAGATCAGCATAGAATGGATCCGGGTTTTCAGTATCGATAGGGCGCATCAGTGCTTTTTTTGCAAGAAGAGCACATTTATCAAAGGTACCTCCGATACCTACACCAACCACCATTGGCGGACATGGGTTAGGACCTGCAGTTTCAACTGCTTCCAGGATGAAATCCTTGATTCCCTGAAGTCCGGCTGAAGGCTTGAACATACGGATCATGCTCATGTTCTCACTTCCAAAGCCTTTCGGGCCTACCGTGATCTTAATGTTTTCACCAGGTACGATCTCTGTGTAAAGCATAGCCGGTGTATTGTCTCCTGTGTTTCCTCTGCGGACAGGATCCTTTACAACAGATTTTCTCAGATATCCATTGGTATAGCCTCTGCGCACACCTTCATCTACTGCCTCACGAAGATCTCCGCCTGTGATATGTACATCCTGACCTATTTCCAGGAACACACATGCCATTCCTGTATCCTGGCAGATCGGCACACATTCACTGTCAGCAATCTCATAGTTCTGGATGATATCATCCAAAACACCTTTTGCAATCTCTCCGTCTTCACATGCACGGCAATTTTTGATGGCACACTTTACATCTTCCGGAAGATGCTCATTTGCCTGTATGCAAAGTTTTTCCACTACGTCTGTGATCTGGCTTGCTAAAATCTCACGCATACTACTCACTCTCCTGATTTTTATTTATCGTAACTGTTCAGTACTCACCAAAGATACTGCCTGCTGAATAGTTACTATTTATCAAAACTGTCAACAGTTCCTTCATGTCTTGCATACTTTGGAAGAAGCAGCGGAGAAACGTCCTCAGAATGAAGTCCTGCTTTTTCCAGTTCCTGGGCATAAGCCTGCACATGATCAAGATTCATCTTTCCAAGAGTGATCTCTTTTACCCTTGCAGCTGCAGCCTTTCCTGCGTCACGACCAAATACGATCACATCCAGAAGAGAATTGCCCATCAGACGGTTACGTCCGTGGATTCCTCCAACTGCCTCTCCTGCAACAAGCAGGTTTGGGATCACCTTTGTAAATCCGTCTCCGCCGATCTCCAGACCGCCGTTCTGATAATGAAGAGTAGGATATACAAGGATCGGAAGCTTTCTCATATCAATTCCGTAGTTCATGTACATACGAAGCATTGCAGGGATTCTCTTTTCAATGGTACCTGCACCGCTCATTTCCTCGATCATCGGAGTATCCAGCCATACACCGGTTCCGATTGGGGTTTTTACTCCCTTTCCTCTTTCTGTACACTCACGGATAATGGATGCAGCAGCTACGTCACGGGTTTCCAGCGGATGCATAAATGCTTCACCGTCTGCGTTTACAAGCATAGCACCAATAGAACGTACCTTCTCAGTAACAAGTGCACCAAAGATCTGTGACGGATAAGCAACACCTGTAGGATGATACTGAATGGTATCCTGATACAAAAGCGGTGCTCCGGCACGGTATCCAAGTACAAGTCCGTCAGCAGTTGCTCCATAATGGTTGGATGTTGGGAAGCCCTGATAATGCATACGTCCTGCACCACCTGTAGCAATGATCACAGTCTTTGCACGGGCTACCATATAATCTCCTGTCTCCATATTCAGAAGAACTGCACCAGCAACCTGTCCCTTGTCATCTTTGATCAGCTCTACAGCTGAAGTAAATTCCACAACCGGGATCTGACGGTTGATTACTTCATCGCGAAGGGTACGCATGATCTCTGCTCCTGAATAATCCTTGCATGCATGCATTCTCTTTCTGGATGTTCCGCCACCGTGAGTGGTTACCATATTTCCTTCCGCATCTTTATCGAACATAACACCAAGATCATTCAGCCACTGAATGGCATCCGGTGCTTCCATAACTAGTTTTTTCAGAAGTTCTGGTCTTGCAGCAAAATGTCCTCCGCCGAAAGCATCCAGATAATGCTGTACCGGTGAATCATTTGCTTTGTCAGC
This sequence comes from Blautia sp. 1033sp1_1033st1_G9_1033SCRN_220408, assembly GCF_040929965.1. NCBI lineage: Bacteria > Bacillati > Bacillota > Clostridia > Lachnospirales > Lachnospiraceae > Blautia > Blautia sp. 1033sp1_1033st1_G9_1033SCRN_220408. Next base: position 33,034 of record NZ_JBFKZO010000012.1, read on the forward strand.
TGCCTGGATACCGCCCTCTGCCATCATAGTATTTGCATCACCGATACGCAGCTTTGTAACGATCATAACCTTTGCTCCGGCTTCATGAGCTTCAATTGCTGCAGAAGATCCTGCACCGCCGCCGCCGATCACAAGCACATCTACGTCATAATCTACTTTATCAAGATCTACTTTATCTGTCAGCAGACGACTGTTGGAATGGAGAAGATGTGTCAGCTCTTTTGGCGCTTTCTGGCCTTTATTCGGTCCGATCTTAATCTCAGCAAACGCCTCTTCCCTGTAATCCGGATGAAAAGCCTTCAAAAGAGTGTCCTTCTCTTCAGCTGTCATTCTTCTAGGTTCCATGCCAATTCGTGAAGGTCTTGTTGCCTCCACTTTTTTCACGGATTCCATCATTTCTGGTGTAAACATGGCTCTTCCTCCTTATTTCTCAATCTCTCTGTGGTTGTAAAGTTCTTCCATTTCAGTAATAGGCTTCTGCATGATCTGTTCGATCAGTTCATCATATGCCCCTTCATGGATCTCTTCTACACGTTTCGCCAGATGCTCGCTCTTTGGTGCAATATATTTTCCGGTAAGACGTCTTGCCAGAAGACCAACCATTGGATGAGAAATCTCTGCAGGGCAACGCACAGTACAGCAGCCGCATGCGATACAGTCAAAGGACTCTTCTGCACATTTTTCAAATTCTCCACGCTGTGCATAAGCGATATACTGCATAACATTCAGGTTCTGTGTGCAGGCTTTTGTGCAGGCATTACATCCGATACAGCTGTAGATTTCCGGATAAAGTTCCATCATAATACGCTGTTCCGGACGGATCTCATCCATCTCATAGGTTCTCTTGTCTGTTGGGAAGAATGGAATGCTTGCCACATACATGCCTTCCTGTACCTGTGTCTGACAGGCCAGGCAGGTCTTCAGTTCATTTTTGCCTTTGATCCTGTACATGGTTGCACAGGCGCCGCAGAAGCCATGACGGCAACCGCAGCCTCTTTTTAAGGTATAACCTGCATATTCCATAGCTGTCATAATCGTAAGATCAGCAGGTACTGTGTATTTTTTTCCAAAGAAATATACATTTACCATATTTTCCATGTTGTTTGATCCTTTCTTATAGTAGGTAATCGCAGTGCTAGCACGATTCGCAGCTTTTCACTGCTTTTTTCCATTCGCAGTGCTAAGCTCGATTACGCTTTGCTTCTTTAGTACTCATCAGGTAACTGATCGATCTCATCCAGTCGGAACACCGGTCCGTCCTTGCACACATATTTGGAACCAATATTGCAGCGTCCGCACTTACCGATTCCACATTTCATACGAAGCTCCAGTGTGGTATAAACCTGTGATCTTGAAAAGCCCAGTTCTTCCAATCCCTGAAGAACAAACTTAATCATGATCGGCGGTCCGCACACCAATGCAACTTTATTTGTATCAAATCCGATTTCTTTCAGATAGCTAGGAACAAAGCCTACATGTCCGTCCCAGCCCTCCTGCTCACGGTCAATGGTAAGATATACATTTACATCTTTTGCTTTCATCCATACATTCTGGATCTCTTTCAGCTTAACCAGGTCATCTGCGGATCGGGAACCGTACAGAATATCCACAGTTCCATAATCCTCACGATTGTCCAGCACATAATTGATCACAGAACGAAGAGGCGCCAGACCAATACCTCCGGCGATAAACAGAAGATTCTTTCCTTTCAGCTTATCCTCTACCGGGAAATGATTTCCATAAGGCCCACGCACTGTGATCTCATCTCCAACCTGCAGGCTGTGCAGATAAGATGTCAGTTCTCCGCATCTTTTAATACTGAATTCCTGATATTCTTTATTGGTAGGGGAAGATGTGATGGAAAACATTCCTTCGCTGACTCCAGGTGCACAAAGCATTGCACACTGTCCGGGCATATGTTCAAAAAGCTTTCCTCCATCCGGTGCATTCACACAAAAGGTTTTCACATCCGGAGTTTCCTCGTTAATACTGGTGATAACTCCTACCTTTGGGATCAGAGTATCCAGTTTGTAGTTTTTATGGCAGGTACATTCACTCATGCTTTTTCTCCTCCCTGCTTTTCAAAGGCTTTGATCACCTTTACAATATTTAATGCTTCCGGACATTTCTCCACACAACGTCCGCATCCTACACAGGAATACATGCCATCGTTGTTTGCCGGGAAATAAACCAGCTTATGCATAAATCTCTGGCGGAATCTCTGCAGCTGTGTTGTACGGTTATTACCACCTGCCATCAGCGTAAAATCAGAATACATGCAGGAATCCCAGCAGCGATAACGCTTTACGCCATGGCCTGTATCATAGTCTTTAATGTCATAGCACTGGCAGGTAGGACATACAAAGGTGCAGGTACCACATGCCAGACATGGTTTATACAGTTCATTCCATACAGGAGAGTTGAATTTTTCTTCTGTAGCATTTCCATCCCACCCCTCCAGGGAAAGGTGTGTATAGGGAAGTTTTTCAATAATGGTACGGATTGCTTCTTTTTCCTTAGAAACTGCCTCCTCATCTGCTGCATCAGCATCCTGAAGAAGCTCCTTCACGCTTTCTGTAAGAGCATTTCCTTTTTCTGTAACAGCTTTCCAGAAAAGTTCTTCACCAATCATCCAGACAGCTACATCTGCCACCGGATCTGCTGCATCTGTACCGAAAACCTTGCAGAAACAGGACTCTTCCGGCTCATGGCAGGCCATGGCAACAATAGTCCCATGCTCACGCCTTGCTGCATAAAAAGTGTCTACCGGATCAGACAGAAATACTTTATCCAGAACCTCCACACCTTTTACATCACAGGCTTTCATTCCAAATACTACAAACGGATGCTCTCTTAATGCTTCCGGCTCTACAGACAGCTTCTTGCCATCACGTACACATGTATATAAAGTTTCGCTTTGTGGGAAAAAAGCATCTTTTCCTGATTTTACAGTTTTCAGGGTTGTAAGATCCACATCTGCATCTTCAGTCCACAGTGCAAAATTTGTTTGCTCTGCTTTTTTTACAGGAAGGATCAGATCCTGTTTTTCAGAAATCATCTGGAATAATGCCTTCAGATTTTCTTTTTTTATCTTATACATACATTATCCCCTTTCTGCCACAATGCCAGGCTCCACATCCTCAAATGTAAAGCTGGTAAGCGGACCTTTTGATTCAGCATCTGCACCTGCCTGATATTCTCCATAGAACTGATCGATGTCTTTGATGAATTTACGGTTGAAAAGATGAAGAGGAATTCCCTGTGGGCAGACACGGCTGCACTCTCCACAGTCTGTGCATCTTCCTGCTACATGGAATGCACGGATGATGTGGAACATCTTTTCTTCAAAATCATCCACATTTGCTTTCTGGGCACTGTCAAATTTGGTACTGTCAAATACGCATCTGCGGCAGCTGCATGCAGGACAAGCATTGCGGCAGGCATTGCAGCGGATACATTTGCTCAGTTCTTTCTGGAAGAATTCAAATCTTTCCTTTGGAGACATTGCTTCGATCCGTTCCACTTCTGCAAAGCGGTCAGCATCTTTTGTATCCTTGGACTCACCGATGATCTCATCATAGATCATATGCTCTTTGCCCTTACATACATGGCATCTTTCCAGCATTGCATCTTTATAGGAAACAGTTTTGCTGCCATAAATTGTTTCAATTTCAAGGTTCTCGCAATCATCAGTAAGCTTTGCTCCGGTGATTTTCTGGATTCCCTTGATTCCCATTTTGCGAAGCTTTTCCACATCCAGCTTACCTTTACAGCCTACACCGATAATATAGGCTTTTTCACGGTCTACCCTGTGCTCTTTAATCAGCTGGTTAAAGCTGTATGTGTCACACGGCTTCAGACAGACAAGGGTTTTTCCTTCCAGCTTGGAAGCTTCGATCATCATCTTGCTTAAATTTGCTCCGCAAAAGCCATCGTAAACGAATTCATCCAGGCTTTCCGGTGTTTCAAAATATGCTGCTTCAGGATTGTAAGGCAGGTCTCCGGCTCTCCAGCCAAGAACACGGGCTACCGTATTATCTGCCAGCAGCTCTTTTGCACGGCTAATCAGTTCCTGCATCTTATATCCTCCAATCTTACATTCTTGCCAAGAGAATGGATCTTCTCCACAAACTCATTCATGGTCTGGGAGAACTTAACACCTTCTGCTGCAGATACCCATTCCACACGGGTACGTCCATTTTCCACACCAATAAAATCAAGCATGGAGAACAAAAGTGTCATTCTTCTTCTTGCATAATAGTTTCCGGTTGTATAATGGCAGTCTCCCGGATGACATCCACAAAGGATCACTCCGTCTGCCCCTTTTTCAAAAGCGCGGAGGATAAACATAGGATTCACACGGCAGGAACATGGAACACGGATGATCTTTACATCTGCCGGATAAACCAGACGGCTGCTTCCTGCCAGGTCTGCACCTGCATAACTGCACCAATTGCAGCAGAACGCTACGATTTTAGGCCTGAATTCTTCTTTTGCTTCTATCGACATATTGCATCTACCTCCGCTATGATCTGTCTGTTGGAGAATCCCTGAAGATCCATCGCTCCGGATGGACAGGTAACTGTACATGCACCACAGCCCTGACAAAGTGCATTGTTCACAACTGCCACACGCCTCGTCTCACGTACTCCATGGTCATTCACCTGTACATCCTCATAGGAAATCGCTCCATATGGGCATACATTCATACACTGGGAACATCCGTTACATGCAAGAGGATCTGCCTTTGCTGTACATGGGTTTGTAGTCAGCTTGTCTTTTGCCAGCAATCCGATTGCTTTTACTGCTGCTGCTCCAGCCTGTGCAACGGTTTCCGGAATATCCTTTGGTCCCTGGCACACTCCGGACAGGAAGATACCTGCGGTTGGTGATTCTACAGGACGAAGCTTTGCATGGGCTTCAGTAAGGAAATTGTTGGTATCAATACTTGCAGTAAGCATGGTTGCGATTTTACGTACATCTTTATTTGGCTCAATGGCAGCTGCAAGCACAACCATATCTGCCTCCATCAGGATCTGTTTGTTATCCAGAAGGTCTGATGCCTGTACCATTAAAGTTCCGTCCGGCTGAGGAATGACCTTTCCAACCTGGCCTTTAATATAATTTACTCCATACTCTTCTACAGCTCTTCTGTAGAACTCATCAAAGTTCTTTCCAGGAGTACGTACATCAATATAAAATACGGTCACATTCGTATCCGGGTATTTATCTCTGATCAGCATTGCATGCTTTGCTGTATACATACAGCAGATCTTGGAGCAGTAGCTTTTTCCTCTGTTATCAGAGCAGCGGCTTCCCACACACTGTACAAACACAATATTCTTCGGTGCTTTTCCATCGGAAAGGCGCTCCAGATGACCCTTTGTAGGTCCTGCTGCATTCATCAGACGCTCCAGCTCCAGGGAAGTGATCACATCCTTGCTCTGGCTGTAAGCATATTCATCATATTGATCAAGCTTAATCACATCAAAGCCGGTTGCCACAACAATGGCTCCGTATTTCTTTGTTACGATCTCGTCCTGCTGTTCATAATCAATGGCTCCTGCTGCACAGTTCTTGGCGCAGGCACCGCATTTGCCGGTTTTGAACTTAATACAGTTCTCACGATCGATCACAGGTACATTTGGAATGGCCTGTGCAAAAGGAATATAAATGGCACTACGGTTGTTCAGTCCACGGTTAAATTCGTTAGGAATCTTCTTGGATGGACATTTCTGGGAACATACACCACAGCCTGTACATTTGCTCATGTCTACGCTTCTGGCTTTTTTACGGATATCTACTGTAAAATCTCCTACAAAGCCGCTTACCTTCTCAACTTCGCTGTATGTATAGATATTGATCTTCTCATGAGCTGCAGCTTCTACCATCTTAGGGGTAAGGATACATGCGGAGCAGTCCAGGGTTGGGAATGTTTTGTCCAGCTGGGACATTCTTCCACCAATGCTTGGAAGCTTTTCCACAATATCCACTTCATATCCTGCATCTGCAATATCAAGTGCAGACTGGATACCGGCAATACCACCGCCGATCACCAGGGCTCTTTTTGTAACCTGACTCTCTCCTGGCTGAAGAGGCGCATCCAGATTTACCTTTGCAATGGCTGCTCTTGCAAGAATCACAGCTTTCTTGGTTGCTTCCTCCATATCTTTGTGGATCCAGGAGCAGTGCTCACGGATATTTGCGATCTCTACCATGTATGGATTCAGACCTGCCTTTTCCGCTGCTTTGCGGAAAGTAGCCTCATGCATACGTGGGGAACAGGAACATACTACAACTCCTGTCAGATGTTTCTCTTTAATTGCATTAATGATCTTGGACTGTCCTGCTTCAGAGCACATATACTGATAATCCTCTGCATGGACTACTCCTGGCTCCATTTTTGCCATTTCAACTACTTTTTTTACATCTACTGTGGCTGCGATATTGGTACCACAGTGACATACAAATACACCTATTCTCTGCACCAGTCTCTCACCTCCTGTATCTTCTGAATGCACTGACTAACAGCTGCTGAGGCGTTTCATCATCAAGAAGCTCCGGGATCTCATCTGCTTTCAGATAATTCTGTCCCTTCTCCCTGATCACGATCTGTCTTGCAGCATCGATCAGTTTTCCTGGTTTTACATCTCTTGGGCAACGCTCCACACATGCAAAACAGGAAAGACATTTCCACAGGGATTTTGACTGGGCAAGTGCCTCGATATCCCCATTCTGTACATAAGATACAAACTGATGTGGTTTGATATCCATCTCATTAAATGCCGGACAGGTTGCAGAGCATTTACCGCATTTCATACATTTCAGAGGATTTACTCCTGAGATCTCTTTGATCCGTTCTGCAGCATTTGCAGTATTTCCATATGTATAAGCACTCATTACTCTGCCACCTCCTCTTTCACGCCCAGTGCTTCAGCAAGAAGCTCTGTGAAATAGTATACAGGAAGTTTTCCGTTTCCGTTCTTTTTCAGGTTATACATGCAAAGCGGACAGGCTGTGATCAGCATCTCTGCCCCAAAACCTTCTGCACTGTCCATGATCTTTTTGCACATATTCTGTGCCATGTCCTTTTCTTTCAGGGAAATATATCCACCGCAGCATTCATTACGGAAAGGATAGATCACCGGCTCACCACCGATAGCACGGATAAAATCTTCTATAATGGAAGGATTTTCCGGATTATCAAATCCCAGTATTTTCCCGGGTCTTAACAAAAGGCACCCATAATAAGCACCTATTTTTCTGCCCTTTAACGGATTTACAACCTTTTCTTTGATCTTATCAAAGCCTACCCTGTCTCTTAATACTTCCAGGTAATGGAGAACGGTTGTTTCTCCTGCATAGGGTGTTTCAAATTTCAGGTAATTGTTGGCTCTGGTGCGGATATCCTCCACATTTTGCATGTCGTCATTGACTCTTTTGATCACATGATGACAGGCGGAACAGACTGTTACCAGATCCTGGCCTTTTTCCCTGGCCTGCTCCAATGCACGGACAGAAGAAAGCTTTGTGGCAATTTCATCGCTTCCCAGCGGATAAACACCGCCGCAGCACTGCCAGTCTTCGATTTCTTCCAGTTCAAATCCAAGCGCCTTGGCAGAAGCCCTGGCATAGGTATCCAGGTCTTTTGCTTTGTTTTTCAGGGTACATCCCGGATAATAACTGTACTTCATAATCCTGCTATCCTTTCTTTGTTTCTTAGCATTTTCTATCGTTTTTTCAGCAAATCTATTTATATATACAGCAACCTTTTTATCTTGTTTTCCGGCTGCTGGTATATTCAGAAATTAATAGGAATCAACACGTTATTTTGTATTTTAAAATCAAATCAAGACTATTTGGGACATAATAGGGGAGCCGCAAGCGGCTCCCAATATATACGTAATTTTACAGATTGATCTGTGCAATAACTTTTTTCAGGGCGTCAGCACTCTTTCTCAACTGTTCAATTTCATTCTTATTCATACGCATTGGTACTTTTCCCTGGATACCATTAGGTCCTACCAAGGTAAGTGTGCTTAAGCATACGTCTTCAATACCATACTCTCCATGCATCATGGAAGAAACAGTGGTAATTGTATCAGATGCTGCAAGTACCAGATTGACCAGCTTGCATACAGTTACAGATACAGCATAGAAAGTAGCCCCTTTCTTTGCAATGATCTGGCCGCCGGACTTCTGGACATAATTCAGCATTGCCTCTTTATCAATTGGCTGGATCTCTTTTCCAAGTGCTTTCATATTCTCATAATATTCATCCACACTTACACCTGAGATATAAGCACCTGTCCACGGAATAAAGGAAGTATCCCCATGCTCACCGAATACATACGCATGGATATTTGCCTGTGCTACCTTGAAATGCTCAGAAATACCGCAGCGAAGACGTGCTGTATCCAGCAGTGTACCGGAACCGATTACCTGTTTCTCCGGAATACCGGAGATCTTGGTAAATACATAAGTCATAATATCTACCGGATTGCTTACGATAATGTAAATAGCATTTGGAGCTTCCTTTGCGATCTTTGGAGCAATGTCTTTCATAATATTTACATTCGTCTGTGTAAGCTCGATCCTGGTCTGTCCCGGCTTTCTGGCAATCCCGGATGTAATAATTACAATGTCAGAGTCCCTAGCATCTTCATATTCTCCTGCGATCATGGAAATCGGACTTCTAAAACAGGTACCCTGAAGGATATCCATCACTTCACCTTCTACCTTTTCCTTGTTAATATCAATCATAACGATTTCAGACGCAATCGCCTCACTTGCCAAAGTATAAGCGATGGTAGAACCTACGCTACCTGCACCAATAATAGTAATTTTGCTACTCATAACCTGTTCCTTCCTTCTTCCTCTCGTCTTTTTTTTAACAATTATCTGAATAAAAAAACAGAACCACAACTTTCATCTTCTGCTCTACCAATATTTTCATTCAAATACAGGCATATTCCCTCTTCTCCGCATAAATAGAATTTAGTTCAGTTCCGCATTACTAAGATACCATAATGATAATATTTTAACAAGTTTTTTTTTTGTATTTCAAGAATATCGGCATGTTGCACATTTTTTATCGTTAATTTTTAAGCATATTGTATTAAATTAAGAAATTAAAAATTCAAGATCATTTTTTCCAACATGTGTCCATTTCTATATATTTTTAAACAGGTAGGGTGCTTTTACGCTTTAAATTTTTACAAAAAAAGAACCATTGTGATAAAAAATTATCACACAGTTACCCAACACATTCTCTGTTACATGCTGCTGAACAACTGCCAGATCACAATGGTTCTTATCCTATTATTTCACAGGCTCTGCATACCGCTTCACGATCCCTTTCAGGATCTCCACCACCAGATCCATGCCCTCTACCGTAATATGCTCACAGGGACCATGAGCTGCATAGCCGCCGGTGCCAAGATTGGGGCAGGGAAGACCCATGTAAGACAGCCTTGCCCCGTCTGTGCCGCCACGGATGGGTACTGTTACAGGTGACAGACCTGCTTCCTGGGCTGCCAGCTTTGCATTCTCGATCAGATGCATACATGGCTCAATTTTTTCTTTCATGTTCCGGTACTGCTCCTTAATGGTCAATGTGACTGTACCGGCACCGTATTTTTCATTAAGAAGCTTTGCAATATGCTTCATGGTAGAAATCCTTGCTTCAAACAGATGGCTGTCATGGTCACGAATAATGTAAACCATACTTGCCTGTGCAATATCCCCGTTCAGGTCGCAAAGATGGTAAAAGCCTTCATACTCTTCTGTATACCTTGGTGTCTCCCCTGAAGGAAGCATATTATGAAATTCTACCGCTACCTGCACTGCATTCACCAGGGTATTTTTGCTGCTTCCAGGATGCACTGGAAAGCCCTCGATCTGTACATCTGCACCTGCAGCATTGAAGTTCTCGTATTCCAGTTCGTTTTCCACACCGCCATCTACGGTATAGGCAAAATCAGCGCCGAAATTCTCTATATCAAAACAATCTGCACCTCTGCCGATCTCTTCATCCGGAGTAAAACCAATGCAGATCTTTCCATGGGGGATATCCTCTTTCAGAAGGATCTCTGCCAGAGTCATGATCTCTGCGATCCCTGCCTTGTCATCTCCGCCAAGGAGAGTGGTACCATCTGTGGTGATCAGTGTTCTGCCTTTCAGTGAGGAAAGGTGCGGAAAATCAGCCGGATCCAGGAAAAGTCCGCTATTTCCCAGTGCTACCCTGCTGCCATCATAATTTTCGATGATCTGAGGATTCACACCTTCTCCGGAAAAATCCGGTGCTGTATCCATATGGGCAATAAACCCGATCCCTGGTGCATCCTCATAACCCTTTGTAGCAGGGATTTCACCATACACATAGCATTTGTCATCTATACGCACATTGCTGATCCCAAGCGCTTTCATTTCTTGTGCCAGCTCATTTCCCAGATCAAACTGTCTCTGAGTGGAAGGTATTGTCTCACTGTTATCATCACTTGTGGTATACACCCTGATATACTTCAAAAAACGCTCATACGCTCTCATAATTTCTCTTCTCCCTGTTTTGTTTTATTAGCCTCTGCAGCATCATGCACTTCCTGTTTTGCTTCGCTGTCTGACTGTATCCCTTCTGATGTCTGCACAGCATCTGCCTGAGGCTCCTTTTCGCCTTCCGGCTGGATCTCTTCTGATGTATCCTGTGTGTAATCTGCCTGCATCATAGCACGTTCACGCAGGCTTTTCTTTGGTGCTGCCGGCTGGGCTGCTGCCTGTCTTCTGGCCTGCTGTCTTTTCTTCATATCCACTGCGTAGACACGCTTAGGATCTTCCTTAGAAAGCTTCCGAAAGCCCCATGCTCCCCATAAAATAAACAGTGGGATCCCAATTGCTGTAAAAAGCATTCCCAGACTCATCAGCTTGGAGAAACAAAGAAAGACTTCCATCAAGGCCTCCACAACCAAAAGCACAAGAGCAATCCGGAGCATCGTAGTCGCCTTGTCTACCCGGTTACTGTACCGTACACTGCTGATCCCGGCAAAAACCTCCACAACTGCCATGATCACAAACAATATACCAACCAGCCTGAGAAACGGAACCTGCATGTTTGTCTTTGCAAGAAGCTCCACATATTCCTTGGTTCCTGCGGCTGCCTTAGAGGCGATCACCAGAAAATTGATCCCGTACAGCAAAGTCGATGTAATGGCTGTAAACAAGAGGAATCCACCGCCGAATAACAGGCACATCCTGCCGGTTGCAGCTTTTCGCACAGCCTTCTGCTGATCTAATACGTCCATATTCATTACCATCCTTTCTAGAGTTAAAGAAAGTATACCATGCCTCTTAATCCGGGTCAATGCGAAGCAAAAAAACAGGGACAGCCCTGCCACATTTCTGTGATAGAACTGCCCCTGTCAAAGGCTTACAAAGCAGATTTCCTACAAGAAAATTTACTCTGCTGTTTTTGATGTATAACCGAAGAAGAAGTATCCAAGTGGTGTGTAGTACATACCCTGAATGTTCTCTTTCAGCATGTATGGCTGTGTATAGAAATAAATCGGAGCAAGTACGCTGTCCTGACCGATCAGGATATCCTCAGCCTCATGGAATGCTTTCATACGATCTTCCTGTACGGAAGTAGCTTTTGCTTCATCAATCTTTGCATCGTAATCCGGGTTGGAGTACTGAGCATCGTTGTTTCCGCCGTCAGTGTACCACATATCCAGGAAGGAGCAAGGATCATTGTAGTCTGCAATCCAGCCGTTACGAGCGATCTGGAAGTTACCCTGTTTTCTGTTCTCCAGGAATACGTTCCAGTCCTGATTGTTCAGTTTAACAGTAACGCCCAGCTGCTCCTGCCACATGTTCTGAAGAGCCTCACCAATCTTCTTGTGGTTGTCAGATGTGTTGTACAGATACTCAACAGTGGGGAAGCCTTCGCCGTTCGGATAACCAGCGTCTGCAAGAAGCTGACGAGCCTCTTCACAGTTCTTCTCGTAATCCTCATCAGAAATGCTGTAGTAAGAACCACCTACAGTACGGAAATCATCATTTCCAGGGCCAGCTGCATCATTTACACCGGATGGAACATATCCGTCAGCCGGAACCTCACCAGCCTGTGAAACATTCTCTACGATATAGTTACGGTCGATTACAAGAGAGAAAGCCTTACGGATGTTAGGATCTGAGAATGTCTCGTCCTCTGTGTTGAAGCATACATAATATGTTCCAAGATAGTCAGCGATATTAAGCTGTCCATCAGCAAGGTATGTTGGGATCTCATCTACCGGCAGATTCTCGATGAAATCAAGCTCACCATTGTTGTAGCCTTTCAGCATAGCATTGTTGTCATCAAGAAGTGCAAATTTGATGGTATCCGGTCCAAGCTTTTCATAATCATAGTAGTTCTCGTTTTTCTCCATCAGGATGTAAGCATTGTGTGACCACTCTTTCATCTTGTATGGTCCATTGCTGATATAAGAATCTACATCATATGTCCAGTCATCATTTCCCTCAACTTTATCCTGGCGAACAGGGAATGTTGCCGGGAATGCCATGATCTCCTCGAAATACGGGCAGTCATAGGTAAGATCGATCTGAAGTGTTTTGTCATCAATTGCTTTGATACCAAGTGTGTCAGGCTCTGCACTGCCATCAGCAACTGTATCATAGCCCTGTACCATATCGATCATGTAGCAGTAATCTGCTGCTGTCTCAGGATTTGCAAGACGCTGCCAGGAATATACAAAGTCACCTGCTGTTACGTCCTGTCCGTCTGACCATTTAATACCGTCACGAAGTGTCAGTGTATAAGTTACTGCACCATCATCGTTTGCTGTCTTCTCCCAGGATTCTGCCTGTCCAGGTGCAGTTACTGCATTTCCGTCGCCGTCATCCACCCATTTGACCAGACCTTCAAACATGTGATTACACATGATCGCACCATCTACTGCACTGTTTAATGCAGGGTCGATGGACATAGGCTCAGAAGCGATGCAAAGAGACAGATTATATCCGTCCTCAGATGCAGCAGCATCCTCAGCCATTACCGGTGTGGTAGCGGCCATGCCTACAACCATAGCTGCTGACAGGGCCAGAGACATAAATTTTCTTGCCTTTCTCATTACTTTTCCTCCTTTTTTCTTTTTTGTGCTGCATGAGAAACAACACATTTATTAAAGAGGGATCTCTCCCTACAATAACCTATTTGCAGGATTGCAAGAGCACAGCAACATAGCAATCCATGGTATTCATCCCCTATACCTTATTTGTCCAGCATATGGCATGCAGCCCAGTGCCCCGGCTCATGCTCCCGAAATACAGGGGCTTCCACCTTACACTTTTCCGTAGCATATGGACATCTGGTATGGAAACGGCATCCGCTTGGTGGATTCATTGGACTTGGCACGTCTCCCTCAAGAATGATCCTTTTCTTGGTACGGCTAAGCTTTGGATCCGGCACCGGCACTGCTGATAACAATGTCTGTGTGTATGGATGGATGGGATGACGGTTCAGTTCATAGCTTTCACCCAGCTCTACCAGAGAGCCCAGGTACATAACACCGATCCTGTTGGAAATATGACGTACAACAGAAAGGTCATGGGCAATGAACAGATAAGTAAGTCCCATCTGCTGCTGCATGTCCTCCAGCATATTTACGATCTGAGACTGAATAGAAACATCCAGTGCGGAGATCGGCTCATCACATACGATAAACTCCGGCTTAACGGCCAGTGCACGGGCAATTCCCACACGCTGCTGCTGTCCGCCTGAAAACTCATGAGGATAACGGTTTGCATGCTCTGTATTTAATCCAACCTGTGCAAGCAGTTCCTTGATCATGTCTGCACGGTCTTTCTTATTTGCTGCAAGCTTATGGATATCGATTGCTTCCCCGATGATCTCTCCTACTGTCATACGGGGATCAAGAGATGCGGATGGATCCTGAAAAATGATCTGCATCTTTCTGCGGTAAGGCAGCATATTCACAGATTTGGCTTTGCCAAGAGGCTGTCCGTCCGGCCCAAGAGGATTATCATAAATCGCCTGTCCGTCATAAATGATCTTTCCGCCTGTAGGCTCATACAGTCTGAGAATGGTTCTTCCAAGAGTAGTTTTCCCACATCCGGACTCTCCTACCAGACCCAGTGTTTCTCCTTTTTTGATGAAAAGGGAAACGTCCTGTACAGCCTGCACCCCAGGACCTTTCACTCCCTTGATAGGAAAATATTTACGTAAATTTTGTATTTCAAGGAGTTTCTTATCTTCTGCCATTTTAATTCTCCTCCTTGTTCATCAGATCTTCTACACACAGCCAGCATGCAGAACGGTGTTTGTCGCTGATTTCCACGTAAGGAGGCATTTTCTTCAGACAGATTTTCATACATTTCTCACAACGTGGTGCAAAAGGACATCCTTCCGGAGGATTCAGCATATCCACCGGTGTTCCCTCGATGGGGATCAGTCTCTCATAGCTCTGGGCATCCACACGTGGCATGGAACGGAGAAGTCCTTTGGTATATGGATGGGCAGGCTCATAGAAAATATCATCTACAGGCCCCTGCTCAACAATCTTTCCTGCATACATAACAGATACCTTATCACAGATATCTGCAACAACTCCCAGGTTATGGGTGATAAAAATAATACCCATGCCCGTCTTCTTCTGAAGGGATTTCATCAGATCCAGGATCTGCGCCTGAATGGTCACATCCAGGGCTGTGGTAGGTTCATCTGCGATCAGAAGCTGTGGATGACAGATCAGGCCCATGGCGATCATAACCCTCTGGCGCATACCTCCTGAAAACTCATGAGGATATTGATTCATACGCTTCTGTACATTGTTGATACCAACCATTTCCATCATTTCCATAGCTCTTTGTTCAGCTTCTTTCCTGCTGATCTTGCTGTCATGAGCACGCAGGGCCTCCACAAGCTGATTTCCTACTGTATAAACAGGATTCAGGCTTGTCATAGGGTTCTGGAAGATCATGGCGATTTTATTCCCACGATATTCCTGCATTTCTTTCTTTGTAAGGGCAAGCATGTCCTTTCCTTCAAAAGTAATGCTTCCGCCAACAACCTTACCTGGTGACTGAAGAAGACCAATAATGGAATAAGCCTCCTGGCTTTTTCCGGATCCGGACTCTCCAACCACTCCCATGACCTCACCATAATCCAGGTCATAGGAAATGCCTCCTACTGCCTTAACCTCACCGGCTGGTGTAAAGAAGGAGACTTTCAGGTCTTTTACTTCCAATAATTTTTCTTTCTTTTCAGACATTGTTCTCCTCCTTTCTTATTTCTTCAGCTTAGGATCCAAAGCATCACGCAGGCCGTCACCAAACAGGTTGAAAGCAAGGATCATCACACTAAGGATCACAGAAGGCACGATCAGACGATAGGTATATGTATACATGCCGCCAAGGGCATCTGTTGCCATGGAACCAAGGCTTGGAAGCGGTGCGGATACACCTACTCCAAGGTAGGACAAAAAGGATTCCAGGAAAATAGCAGATGGAATCTGCAGACAGGTGGTAACAACGATCTGCCCGATACAGTTGGGAAGAAGATGACGACGGATAATACGGCCGCCGGATGCTCCCAGTGCCCTTGCTGCTGTTACGTATTCCTGCTGCTTCAGCTGCAGTACCTGGCCACGGATAATACGGCTCATTGTTACCCAGTACAGCATACCGAAAGCGATAAACATGGAAATCAGGTTTGGTCCCAATACAGACACAAAAGACTTCATAGGACTGTTGCCTGCTGAATTTACATATTCTGTAAGGATTGGTTTCATAGCTGTAGCGATCAGAAGTACCACCAGCATTTCAGGCACTGCATAGATCAGTTCTACAATACGCTGCATCACCGCATCTACCTTGCCGCCGCAGTATCCGGAAATTGCGCCATAAACTGCACCGATCACCAGCACAAGAAGTGCTGCAAACACACCTACGGACATGGATACTCTGGCTCCGTACATAACACGCACCAGAATGTCACGGCCATACATGTCAGTTCCAAATACATGTGGAAAAACTTTTTCTCCGGAAGCCTTACGTTCCAGTTCTTTTTGGGAATAACCAAACAAATGCTTTTTTATACCAAGCTCCTTACGGAGTGCGTCCTGATCCACCTCTTCCGCACTGTCACTGCTTGCGGAGCTGCCTTTTTTAGCAGCAACCTTTGCCTGGGCACGGATCACAGCTTCGTCCTTTTTGGTGAATTCCTCTCCTTTGGCTTCAGCCTCTTCCTTAGCCTTGGCGATCATCTCATCTACATCAACCACATCTGTCTTTGTTCTTGAGGCGATCTCTGCATCCAGCTTCTGCTGGTCTTCCAAGGTATAGTGATAAGGATACAGGTTCTCTGCACCTTTGTTAAATTCGTCATAGCCATATGGAACCAGAACCGGCCCCAAAAAAGCAAATAAAAACAGCAAAACGATCACACCAAGGGCTACCATGGCTACCACATTCTTTTTCAGTCTGCGCCATGCATCCTTCCAGTAGGATACACTTTTACGATCCTGAATAAAGTCATCCTTTTCTTCTTTTGATGCCTTTGAGAAATCCTCTGGGGAAAGATCGTTTAACAAATTCTCAATATCCGGCTGCATACTGACAGGACAGCGCTTCATTTTCTTCTTTTGTTCTGCCACGATCATTCTCCTCCTTTCGTAAGGCTGATCCTTGGGTCAGCTACTTTATAAAGAAGGTCTACCACAAGGTTCATCAAAATAATAAATGCTGCAAGGAAAATCGTAGTACCCATGATCACCGGATAATCACGGTTCTGGATGGACTGTACAAAGTAACGTCCAAGTCCCGGAATGGAGAAAACGCTTTCCACTACAAAGCCGCCGCACAGGGTAAATGCTACCTGCGGCCCCAGATATGTAATAACCGGAATCAGGGCATTTCTAAGGGCATGTTTGAAAATGATCTTATTATTCTTAAGGCCCTTTGCCCTTGCAGTCTTGATATATTCCTGGCTGAATGAATCCAGCATGGCTGATCTGGTCTGTCTTGCAGTATAGCACATAGGGTAAAATCCAAGTGCAAAGCAGGGAAGTACATATGCCCTCCATCCCTGGGAAGCATCAAAGATCGAAGGGAACAAGCTTAAAGCGTTTGTTCCTGTAAGTGTAACCAGAAGTACAGATGCCACAACAAAGCTGGGCATAGAGATGCCGAGAGTACATATAATACGCAGCACACTATCTGTAAATTTGCCTCGTTTAAAAGCAGCAAGACAGCCAATGGGTATACCTACCAGCACTGCCCAGCACAAAGCAATGGCTCCAACCTTTGCTGATACCGGGAACATCTCTGTGATAATACTAAGAACCGCACGGTTCTTCTGCATTTTCAGAGATACACCAAAATCACCATGAAGAATATTCTTAAGATACATATAAAGCTGAACGTAAACCGGTTTATCAAGACCGTATTTTGCATTCAGTGCCGCAAGAGTTGTTTCCGACGGCGTTTTCTCACTGAGCCAGGGACTTCCTGGCACAGCATTCATTAAAAGGAAGGTAAGACATGCCACCAGAAAGATGGTCAGTATTGCCATTCCAAGCCTTTTTACAAAATATTTGCCCATTTTTCCTCCTTGTTTTCTTTTCCCCTGACACACCATTCTTGCAAATAAAACAAAAAAAGTCTCCGAAAACTTCTTTTTTCAAAGACCAAATCAATTCCGTTCTACTTCATAAGCTCTCTACTATGTCTGTTAGGAAAGTATTGCTCTTTACTACGGATAGAACATCCATCCATAAAATATGCAGAAATTATAGCACCCTTTTTTGCTTTAATCAAGTAACTTTTCTCATTTCTACACTTTAGCACAAGAAAAGACAAGTGAAAGAACGCTGCAGTTATGGTATTTTCCTTGACATCCCGGTCAAAAACCTGCAAAATGATGATAAAAAGAATGGCTGCCACAAACATGTGCAGCCAGAAGGAGTCGTGAGTCTTGGTCAACTTTGATTATTACCGCATTTTCTATTTTGTCTGCCAGTACAAAAGCTTTACCAAAGCAGCAGAAATCCTGAATAATAATCAGCCCAACATTACCCGCTGCATGAATATCCTGGAGCGCGAACTGAACTGTAAGCTGTTCGTCCGTACTCACCGTGGAGTTTCCCTTACCCCTGAGGGCAAACGTCTGTATGAACATATTTCCGTAGCTTATGAGCAGATTTCCCTTGGCGAAAAGGAACTGGAAAAGGATCGTGGTCTGGAAAGCGGCCTGATTTCCATTGGTGCCAGTGAGACAGCCCTGCGTCTTCTGCTTTTAGATAAGCTGGAATCCTTTCACAAAAAATATCCACATGTACGTCTACGGATTGCCAGTCACTCTACCCCGGAAGCTCTTACTGCCCTGGAAAACGGACTTGTGGATTTTGCAGTGGTTTCCAGCCCTGCCCACACAAAAAAACCTCTCCAGAAAACCCTCCTTGTATCTTTTAAGGAGATTCTTCTGGGAGGTCCTAAATTCGCCCAGGCAGCCAATACACCCCTGCACCTGCAGGATCTTCGGGATTATCCCTTTATTTCTCTTGGGGGACGGACTTCCACCAGGGAAACCTATATGGAGCTTTTTCTCCAGCGGGGACTGCCTTTCCAGCCGGATATGGAAGCATCTGCCACTGACCAGATCCTGCCTATGATCATGCATAATCTTGGCATTGGTTTTTTCCCGGAAATACTTGCCCAGGATGCCCTGCGCCGTGGCCAGGTGATCCAGATCCCCCTGGCAGAAGAGATCCCAGCCAGGGATGTTTATCTGGTACGGGACAGCACGCGGCCCCAAAGTATTGCTGTACGCAAAATGATCGCCGCATTAAAAGAATGATCCTACATGAAACAGATGTCCGCACAATCATCACTGCAAAAAATGATCCTGCAAAATGCAGGATCATCCTCCGATCTGGCAGTCCAGGCCACATACTGCATGGACTGCCTTTTTTAATGTTTCCATATGTTCTGCTGATGGGGGCAGAACCCCGTCCAGCAAATATTCACGACCAAGACCAGTGTATTTATCCTGTCCCAGCCTATGGTAAGGCAGCAAATGAATCTTATCCACCCCTGGAAGAGTTGCTGCAAATCTGGCAATCCCCTGGATCTCTTCCACAGTATCATTAAACCCTGGGATCACAGGCACCCTTATCACCAGGCGGGTCATCCCGGAAAGCGCTGTTTTTCTTGCATTTTCCAGCATTCGTTCATTAGATCTTCCGGTAAAAGCCTTATGTTTTTCAGGATTGGTATGCTTGATATCCATCAGGTACAGATCCAGATAGGGCAACACCATCTGGATATTCTCCCAGGGCATGCCTGCCATACTTTCTATAGCCGTATGGATTCCTCTTTCCTTTGCACCGCGAAGCAGATCCCTGGCAAACTCAGGCTGGCACAGGCATTCCCCTCCGGAAAGAGTCATCCCACCGCCTGAACGGTAATAGTATGCCCGATCCTTTTCCACTACCTGAAGCATTTCTTCCACTGTCACATCCCTGCCGATGATCTTCTCTTCCCCCTGTACGATCATCTTCTGAATGGCAAACTCCTGGGATTCCGGATTACAGCACCACCTGCACCGCAGGATGCACCCTTTCAGAAAAAGGATGGTACGGATCCCTGGTCCGTCATGAATGGAATATCTTTGTACATCAAAAATCCTGCCTGTTGTTTTCAAGTAATCCATTATGTTCTCCTGTTTCTCAGAATCCCTGCTCTGTCCTTCGTATAATATCATCCTGCAAGGATCTGGACAATGTGGTAAACAAAGCGCTGTATCCTGCCACACGCACCACCAGATGCTTATAATTCTCCGGGTGCGCCTGTGCGTCCAGAAGAGTCTCCCTGCTTACTACATTAAACTGCATATGCATGCCCTTCTGGTCAAAGAAGGTACGGATCAATGCCACAAATTTCTCCAATCCCTCTCTTCCTGACAAGGCAGAGGGATGGAATTTCTGATTAAATAATGTACCATTGGATACAATGAAATGATCAAGTCTGGATACAGAAGTAGCTGCTGCTGTAGGACCGTTCACATCTTTGCCTGCAGATGGTGAAACTCCGTCAGCAACCGGTGTATGGGCATATCTGCCGTCCGGGGTAGCTCCTGTCTGTCCTCCCAGCGGAACATTGGCAGATACAGGATAAAGACCTGCATGGAATCTGCCTCCTCTTGGGTTGCTATACTGCTGGATAGGCCTTGTATATGTATAAGCAACATCTCTTGCAAAATAATCCACTTCCGGAATATCATTTCCAAACTTAGGTACTTCCAGGATCTTGTTCCGGATCTCTTCGTACCGGCTGATCTTCTCCTTTGAAAGCTTCATGGAAAGCACAGACTGAACCACTGCTTCTGTCATCTTTTCATCAACCTGCCTGCCTGCATTTTCAGCTTCTTTCAGTATCCCCTGGGCAAGATCCTGCACAGACTGCTGATCCAGGCCTTTTCCGTAATTCCAGATCAGTGCTTCCTTTAATTCCCCAAGGGTAAACTGCTTCTCTTCAAATACCAGCTTCCTGATGGCATAAAGAGAATCAGCCATATTGGCGATCCCAAATCCCTGAGGACCGGTAAAGTTGTAGACAGCTCCACCTTCCTGGGTGGATTTGCCCTTTTTGATACAGTCATCGATCATACTGGATAAAAATGGCAGCGGGCATCTCTCCCCATGAGCCACATCAATTGCATTATCTGCATTCACCATCAAGGAAATACAGTAATCCATCTGTTGCTTATATGCATCATAAAAGTCTTCAAAGCTGTGCATCTCACTGATGTCCTTGGTAGGAACTCCCACCATCTCTCCCTTGTCCATACCCTGGGAGAAAACAAGCTCCAGCGGGCGGCACATATTAAAGAATGCAGCATCATGCCATCCTTCTGTCTTCCCCGCCTTCTGTGGCTCCACACATCCGATGATGTTATATTCCCTGGCATCTTCCAAAGTTAATCCCCGGTTCATCAGTGCCGGGATGATCACCTCATCATTATAATATGCAGGCAGACCGATCCCTGTCCTGGTAAGCTCTGCTGCCTTGATCAGAAGATCATGGGGCGAACCGTTCCATACCCGGATAGACAATGAGGGCTGAGGCAGGTTTACATGCATGGAGGCCTGAATACACATAAAAGACAGATCATTGGTCACATCCTCCCCATCTTTATTCTGACCTCCTACGATCAGATTCTGGAACAAACTGTATCCTGCAAATCCTTCCGCAGATACAGCATCTCTGCATTTATTCAGGTCATTCAGCTTCACCCAGATACAATCCATCAGCTCCTGGGCAGCTTCCCTGGTAATCTTTCCTGCTTCTACGTCCTTCTTATAATATGGATACATATACTGGTCAAATCTTCCAGGTGAAATAGAATGTCCGCTGGATTCGATCTGGATCAGAAGCTGTACAAACCAGAAAGACTGACAGGCCTGATAAAAGCTTTCTGCGCCTTTGGCAGGCACCCTGCTGCAGTTGTCAGCAATAGCCAGAAGCTCTTGCTTCCTGTCCGGATCCGTGCACTTTTCAGCCATCTGCTGTGCCAGTTCGGCATACCTGGCAGCATAATCCATAGCAGCCTGACAGCTTATGATCACAGCCTCCAGGAAACGGGACTTTCTTGCATAGTCACCATCTCCAACATTACACTGAGCCAACTCTGCTTTTGCCTTTGCCATGATCCCCTCAAAGCCAATATTCAGAACTTCCCAGTACTTAACAGTTACGTGCCCCACACCATTATAAAAATAGTTCCCTGGTGTAAAAATATTGTGTTCAATCCCCCGGATGGCTTCCGGTGCCATATAGGAAGTGGCAAGCTCACTGGTGGTCCTGCCCTTCCAATATTGATGGATCTGACGCAGTTCTTCCTTAGTCTCTTCTTTTATGAAAAATGGGTCTGCACTTCTGCCTGCAACCGTATCCAGTTCATCCTCCAGCCATTGATAAGAAAACTCCGGGAATGTCTGGCAGCTTCTGGGTGCAAGGGTGCTGCTTCCTACGATCAGTTCTTCCTCACGGATCACGATGGGAAGGTGATGCAGGATATGTGCAAATGCCTTTGCTCTTCTTTGAATGATCGGTTCTCCCTCAGTCTGCTGATAGGATTCTGTCAGAAGTCTGGCTCTTGCTGATTCGATCTTTGGCATCTCTGCATACAGATGCTCCACCAGTCTTGGAATCCTTGATGATTTTGGAATATCGCTTGTATTATATTTCTCCATGTTACTCCTCTCCCAAAGGGCAGCGCCTATGCTCCGCAATCACAGATGCTTTCCAAAGTCTTTTCGCTGTGGCAGGGTACTCCCTCCCCACCTTATTTTCCTCTATTATATCGAATCATTCCGCAAATGTCAACAGAATCAACACATCATATCCGTTGTATTTTGTGGATTTGTGTTGTTTTTAGTGTTTTTTTCATGTGAATTACATAAAAAAACTGTAACACAGGAAAATCCTATGCTACAGTTCTCATATTATAACCATTGTTATATTTGGATCCTAATCATTAGAAGCCTTAAACCGCTCAATAAACATCAGGAAAAAGCTTATCAGCAGAAGGCCGCTGCACACCCAGATCATTTTATATCCATAGGCAATACTCAGATTACCGCCTACTCCGGCGCCAAGGGCAAACAGGAAAATAATTCCAAAATAATAACCTGCCTGTTCCAGCTTCTTAGGATCTTTGCGCCGCCAGTAAGCTGAAAGGGCAGCTGTTCCACTTCGCAGATTACCGATACACATGGTACTTGCATAGGAATATCCGTGGATCTTCCGGAATGTTTGTACCTGCATGGCACAGGCAAAGGATACCAGTATGGTAGCCAGCATATTCATCGTAGATGGAACGAAGCCAACCAAAAACAGGATCACAATCTCTGCTGCCAGAATCCCTTGTCTCCAGTGAAGACGTCTGGCATTTTTAAATTTGCCCTGAATCTTCTCAGCAAAGAAAACTCCTAATGCAAAGGACAGTACCGGAAGCAGATACCGAAGGGCAATCCCCCAGTCACCGGCAAGCAGATGCTGACTAAGCAGCACCACATTTCCTGTCTGCGCATTTGAAAAGACTTCGTCTCTCACATTGTAGGTGTACGCATCCTGGAATCCTCCTGAAAGAGCCAGGAATGCACTGTTTACAAAAGCTTCGGACATCTGTACATCCGAAGCATCAGAAAACAGGTGATGATGTTCGTGGTGTTTTGTTTCCATGAAAAATATATCTCCATCCTCTTTTGTTTTACACAGCCTGTCCAATTCAAGTCGAGCAAAGGCTGTTTAGCTATTAGTTCATATAATACCTGCCTTCTGTCAAAATGTAAAATGTATCGTTCATATTATTGTCATATAAAAAATATATAGTTACTGATCACACCATTCACAGTAACTATATATCTCACATTTTACACTATGAAGTTAATTCAGAACACCTTAATGGCAGCCACTGCAATGCCCACAGTCACCGCCGCATCCTTTACCATTCTTTTTATCCTTGATCATACTGCGAACGATCAGGCCTACAATCACAACCAATACAGCGCCTACGATCACTGTTCCCATGGAAATTCCTCCTTTTCCTGAACAGACACTTAAAAGTCTGACTTATGTTTCTTTTGTTAGTATATACTAACAAAAGTAATATGTCAATATCTGTCCTATCCGAATTTCTTACAGTTAAATCTGAAATTCTTCCAAAGAGGAAAGCTTATCACCAAACTCTGTATCGCTGCATTCCTGGAAAACAGCCTCCTTTTGCATTTTCTGGAGGGCAGAGGCAGAGGTTTTCAAAGGCTGGATCGTTCCAGCTCCTGCAATACATCCTCCCGGACAAGCCATACCTTCTAGCATATATCCATCATATTTGCCCATTTTGGCCAGCTGCATCATTTTTTTGCAATTTGCAAGACCGTCTGCACTGGCAGTCTTTACGGTTCGCTCCGGATCCAAACGGTGAATGGCATTCACAACTGCTGCTGCCACACCGCCGCTGGCAGCAAAGCCTCTTCCATCTGCACTGGCACGTACCAAAGGCTCTCCGTCAGGCAGAGAATCAAAGTCTACGCCCTTTGCCTCAAACATACCAGCCACCTCTTCAAAGGTAAGTACAAAGTCCACATAGCTTCGAATGGATTTTCTGCTTGCTTCCAATTTCTTGGCAGCACATGGTCCCACAAAAACTATCTTGCATTCCGGTTCTTCCTGCTTGATCAGCCTTGCTGTCAGTACCATCGGTGTCAATGCCATGGAAATACAGTCAGCCTGCTTTGGGAACATTTTCTTTGCCATCACAGACCAGGCCGGACAACAGGAGGTTCCCATAAACGGAATCTTTGCCGGAACTTCTTCTATGAAATCCTTGGCTTCTTCAATGGCACACAGATCTGCACCAACGGCTACTTCCCGCACATTCTTAAACCCAAGTGCTTTAAAGGCTTCCCGGATCTTTGTATCCTTAAGCCCTTCAAACTGGCCTGCAACTGCCGGTGCAACAATGGCATATACCGGATTACCACTTTTGATCGCCATAATGGTCTGGTATATCTGACCCTTATCAACAATGGCACTAAATGGACAGCTTACCAGACACATTCCGCAGGACACACACTTATCCTGATCGATCTCTGCCCTTCCATATTGATCTGAATGGATCGCTCCCATTCCACAAGCTGCAGCACAGGGGCGTTCCTGCTTGATAATAGCATTGTATGGGCAGGCACTAACGCATTTTCCACATTTGATACACTTTTCCTGATCAATATAAGAATGGCCCTTCACCATAGATATGGCCTTCTTGGGACAGACCTCCACACAGGGATGTTCCAGGCAGCCCTGACATCCTTCTGTTACCATCACTTTCTTCTCTGCACAGGAATTGCATGCAAACTTGATCACATTAATCAGCGGGGGTTCATAATACTTTTCCTCGATTACACTTGCCTCTACCCCCTGAGAAATAGGGGCATGCTCTGAAATACTCCGAAGGGACATTCCCATGGCAACACGAAGACGTTCGCCTACAACTGCACGCTCCAGGAAAATACTGTCCCTGTATGTGGCAATCTCGCCTGGAATGATCTTGTAAGGAAGCTTTTCCAGATTTTCGATTCCGTCTTCTTCATATGCCATGCGGGCAATTTCCGTGAAGATCTGATGTCTTATTTTCGTCTTAGACGAATATAATCCTCTCATTTAATTCTCCTTTTTGTTTAATATCCGCAATCTGTAGTAAATTATCCTCCGCTATAAAAATACTAACACATTTCTATCCGGTCTGACAAGGGCATCTGTTACATCAAAAGCATCACACCTGCAGCTTCATCTGACCGTCTTTAATATAGCCCATATTTTTCATGCCCCGATAGATCACATAGGAAACTACTGCTGGAAGAATGAAATGGAAAACAAGAATCTTCAGAAGTACCATCAAAGGCTCTTCTGCTGCAGTCATAGTCTGATAAGTCATGATCTGTCCTACCAGTCCGGAAGTACCCATTCCTGCGCCTGTAGGATTATTCGTCATATGAAAAGGCCCTATGATCGCAATCGGTCCTAAAATAGCAGATGCCAATGTAGGCGGCAGCCATATCAAAGGTCTGCGTACAATATTGGGAATCTGCAGCATAGACGTACCAACGCCCTGGGCAAACAGACCACCTACTCCGTTATCTTTAAAACTGGTTACAGCAAAGCCGATCATCTGACAGCAGCATCCTACGGTAGCTGCACCTGCTGCTACTCCGTTCAATCCCAGAATGATCCCAAGGGCTGCAGAACTGATGGGCAGTGTAAGAGCCATACCCATAAGGACAGAAACCACGATTCCCATAAGGATAGGCTGCTGCTCTGTACCCCAGTTGATCATTCCTCCGATCCAGCTCATAAACTGAGAGATACCAGGCCCTAACAGCATTCCAACAGCACCACCGGATATAATGGTCACTGCAGGAGTGATCAAAAGATCCAGTTTGGTCTTTCCTGCTACCAGATGTCCTACCATAATTCCTACATAAGCAGCAATAAAGGCACCTAAAGGCTCTCCAGGGCCGGACAGCACCATGGCTCCCTGCTCTGAAAAAAATGTACCTGCCAGAATATTGGCAGCATAAGCACCGATCATACCTGCAGCTGCCGCAGACAGAAGAACATAGGTGGATTCCTTAAACTTATAAGCTACTCCAATACCAATGCCTGCACCTGTAAGTCTCTGTGCGATCACTGCAAAGGCACTAAGATAATGGCCATAGGTTCCTCCCATCAGATCACCGATCTGTTTTAAAATGGTACCGATGATCAGCGTGGAAAAAAGTCCCAGCGCCATACCGCTTAATCCGTCAATAAAAATATTGGACAGGATTTTCTTAAATGATTTCATTTTTCTCTCCTTTTCCTAATTATCCGGCATTTTTGCCGGGAAATCCGTTTGATTGTATCATACTTTCTGCGGATATCCAATACTCAGTTGGCAAAGGAAAGAAGAGTGCTTGTGAATTGCTGATTTTTTCACATTTTTTATCTTGTACGAAAGCCTGATTTTTGCTAGAGTGTATAGGAAATGGTCGATTCAGCTGTTGTATTTTCATACAACCTTTTAAACTTACAGGAGGTTCTCATGATCATAGATTTTCATACCCATATTTTTCCGGATAAGGTGGCTGCTGCCGCCATCCCCAAGCTTGCTTCTGTTATAAATATCTCTCCCAGCATGGACGGTACCATCCAGGGGCTTCTTGATTCCATGGACAGGGCCAAGGTAGACACAAGCGTGATCCTGCCGGTGATCACAGATCCACATCAGTTTGATTCCATCATCCGCTTTGCTTCCAGTATCAATGAAAGCCAGGACAATACCCATCCCAGACTGATCTCTTTTGCAGGAATCCACCCGGCTATGGATAATTACAAAGATCTGCTCCACCTGATCGCAGCCCAGGGGTTTTCCGGAATCAAGCTTCATCCCAATTACCAGGACACATGCTTTGACGATATCCGGTATCTGCGGATCGTCTATACGGCTTCCGAACTGGGGCTGATCGTGCAGGTGCATACAGGAGAGGATCCCTATACTCCCGGAGAACAGTTCTGCTCCCCGGATATGGTCCTCCATGTAATAGAAGAAACAGCCCCGCCCAAGCTGGTGCTAGCCCATATGGGAAGCAACGAACACTATGACGAGGCTGAAGCCAAGCTGTGCGGTCAGAATGTATATCTTGATACCGCCTATTCTATTTTGCATATGTGCGAAGAGCAGCTGGTACGCATGATCCATCTTCATGGCGCAGACAAAGTACTGTTCGGCAGCGATGCCCCCTGGACAGACCAGAAGGCAGATATTGAACGCTTTATGTCTTTTTCAGGACTGTCCCTTTCAGAAAAAGAGCAGATCCTTCATGAGAATGCACAGCTTCTTCTGGGCATTTAACCAGACCTGCCATGTGGCAGCACAAAAAAAGAGCTGTTACATATGCAACAGCTCTGATTAAATCCGATTATTTTTTGTTCTCTTTCTATTACTTTACAATTCTTTCTGTTTTCTAACAATTCTCATAGCCGTAAGCAAGATCGCACCCATAGCCAATAATAATAACGTCTGCCACAAAGCGGCATCGCTGTCATCTCCTGTCTTGGGAGAATTGGTGCTGTAACCTGAGCCGCCATTTCCTGAACCACCGGCACCACCGTTTCCTGAGCCGCCGGATGGTCCTTCGGTCACAGTTACTGTAACTGTAGGCTCCGGAGTATCAGAGGGCTTTGGTTTTTTAGTAGGTGTGGGTGTCTTGGACACAGTCACAGACGGTATGGGTGTGGCAGATACTTCCGGTGCAGGTGTGGTTGTAATCTGCGGGGTTGGTGTATTCGTTGGTGTAATTGTTGGCTCGACCGGCGTTGGGGTTGGCTCCTGATACCGGTTGGTCACTGTCACATCACAGTCTGTCGGAAGAAGCTCTGTCACATTTCCTTCACCGCTCTTGCCATTTGTGGAGGCCCATCCTGCGATCCAGTTCCCCTGCTTTGTTTCAGTTACACGGTAAGCGGTGCACTCCTGCAAGGTGCTGAACTGGATGGGCTCTCCTGCTTTTAACTGGAACTGATATTTTCCTGTTCCGTTTTCTACAGGGGTACGCTTTCCATCCTTCAGCTGATACAGATTGCCGGTGTAGGCATTTCCCTGTCCATCCAGAAGCTCCATTTCAAATCCAAAGCTTTCCTGGGTATCTTTTCCTTCTACTGCCTTTGTCACTGCAAAATCCTTAAATACAGGAAGATTAAACTTAATGGAGCAGTCAGACAGGGTTCCTCCTCTTTCCAGGTAGAAGAAGCTGAAGGTATGCTTTGTTCCTGCTGCCCATGCAGAATCATCCCACTTGCCGATGGCTTCCGGATAATCTGCAAATACAGAGGATAATGCCTGTGTCCTGGTGTCTCCGGTAACACTGCTGGTCACAGTAAAGGTTCCCTTGGTAAAGTTAATGCTTCCGGATACCGCTTCATGGATACCGCCCATATCAAGCACCATCTGTCCGTCCACAAACAGCCAGGCATCATCATCACCGCTGAAAGAAAAGACCATATCTTTCTGTGCAGAAATATTTCCCTGAGCATCCGTAATAGCTACCGTGCCCTTTTCCGGAATGATAAAATCCTTCTCCATGCTCATCCCGAAATGGTAATCTACGGTTTTCAGCTGATCCAGCAGATAAATACCCTTAGTATTTTTCTCACTGGTTCCCCATACTCCTTCGTCCTCAAAGCTGTTGAATGGGAAAAAGCCTGCCCCTTTCTCATCCCAGCCCTCAATACCGATGGCCTTATCATACTGATAGATCTTGTTTGCTCCCGGATCATAACCGGCATGGTTGACGCTGCTCTGGTAGCTGTACTCATTGGTTGAAGGATCATATACAAAATCAAAGCCAACATTCTGGTATACGCTCTTGGTACCGCCGTTTACAGCAGCAGGCACCACTGAAGTATCAAACAATGAAAATGGCGTTGTGTAATTAAATACAGGCAGCCCGTCCTCTCCCAGCTGATTCTTCAGGATTCCTGGGAATATATTATTGTGCCAGGTATTTACTGCTGTGTTTTTAACATTTTTAGGATCATACCGGAATCTGTACTGTGCAGTCTGCGCCCCAAGTACAAAATGCGCCCATTCACCAAAATCATAGTCAAAAAGCGTAACCGGCAGGGATCTTACATTGGTCAGCCTGCTTACTGTCTCACTGCCTCCTGCATCCACATTTTTCGGGGAGGTAGCGATCACCAGATGTTCTGTCTTTGGACCTTCTGTCGGGAAATGGGAAAGTGTTCCGGCAAATTCATGTCTGCCAGGATGCTGTACATCCGAAGGGATCTGACAGGACCCATACACCACATCATACTCTCTGGTATTGCTCAGCCAGACCCTGTAGGAGAATGTATACAGATCAAATTCCGGTACAATAACGATAGCCTCGTTATCCTTCAGGTGAGCATGTACCCTATAACCATTCTTTGCATAAAGCCATCCACCTGTTTGATAGTTTTCTGAATCCAAAATATTAATCCAGTCACTGGTCTCGTTCTTTTTCTCTATCTTATGCCAGTTTCCTTCTTCATCCTGTCGATACAACCATGCATTGAAATACATAAATCCATAGCTTTCGTTGCCACAAACTCCATCCTCCGCCATATTAAGTTGTACATTAAATTCAGCAAGTTCCTTGGAACTTCCGCCAATATTTTTATTCTGTATTACAAGACCATTCTCTGGAAGACTATTTTCAGGAAGCGTCTGCTTAGATAATGACACTGTTCCTGTGTCTAAGCCCTGCAATACAACCAATCTTTCCTTTTCCGAAGTATAATTGACTTCTCCGGTCACTCCATAGGACACGTTTAGTGTATATACAGTTTCAGGTGATGTATTCTGCCAGTCTGTCGTGTGCCAGCGATTTGTCTTTTTCAGGTACGTATAATATTTTGGCTTGTTATCTCTTGATATTTTATTGATCAAATAAGCGTAACTTACTGTTCCAGTCTGAGGATAAATAACATTGCCATTCTTGTCTGTTGTCTCATATGCTCCATCTTTACGGTAATTATTCCACGACAGATAATTGTCATTTTTCATTAATGAAGTAGCTTTTTTACTTGGAAATATGGGGCGCAAAACCTGAATAACCTCACTACTGCTTTCTAAATAAATCGCCTTCTTTCCTTTAGGGATTCTATATATTTCCACTTTCGGTCCATAATCTCCTGAAACAATCGTATATTTGCCATCATCACTCAACTGATACTTTTCCTTTACATACCAGCTATATTTTTCTCCGTTATTCAAAGCTGGCTCAATATATGTTTCTCCGGACTCCCCAGGCAGAAAAATGAAGCCGTAATTAGGAAGACCATTCTCCAGAAGCCCACACCCCTGTATCTTTTCACCGGTACTTACTGATAAAACTGCTTCCTGTAAATATTTTCCATCATCACATACCGATTCTTTTCCATAAAAAACTTTTGCCTCGTTTTCAATTTCAGTTCCATTCTCACCGATAACAGATAAAATGTCTCCAGTTCCATTCAGAGAAAGACTGTAATCAAAATTAAAGTATCGGATCTTCTGCGTACTGCCATATAAAGTGTCTGGAAAGACTTTGTTATTATCCGGATCATTTGATTTTAATGCGCTTTCGTATTTTCCATAATACCCCTTTCTTGTCAAACCAGTGTATTCCGGTGAATATGGAATGATACACAAAATATCTCCTGTCTGTAAATCCATTTCAGCAAGATTCAGACTTCCTCCATTTTCAGCAGTCACAGAAGTATTTTGGGCATCCACTACAATGTATGTACCATCTCCTTGATTCCGGAATAATACAGCCGCCATTCTGGTTCCACCTTTTCCAGTGATTTTGTATGTCCAGTAAATCCCATATTTAAAATCTCGGTATTGATCATCTGTAGAATATCCCATGCCAGCCTCACCGTTTTTATAATCTTCCGGTACTGTAATATTAACCTTCAGCATTCCTGTCAAACCATCTGCCGGTATTTCTCCAATTTTCATCTGAAATCCTATATTAGGAAGACCATTTTCGCCCAATTCATATAGCCTACCATCCGTTTGAAGCTGTGTTGAAATTTCCAGATCCGCTCCCACTGTTCCTTCATGTTCTGCGGTTCCGTTTCCACAAGTAAGCCATGCTCCCTTTACCATACCATCTACCAGGGTGGGACTGCTCTGTCCATCCAGGGCTTTCACACCTGTGATTGACCATTCCTGTGTGCTGTTCAGAAAAACCTGATACTGGAAACAATAATTACGGCTTTGTGAATTTTCATATCTTTTTGCACCACTTACTCCGGATGTATAGTGATAAGTATAACTATCTCCCTTGCACCTTAATGGTATGATTGCTGCCACTTCATCAGGCTTGGGATTAACATAAAAACAATGATAATAATCGGACGTATCCTCATAGTTTTCAATATCCTGGATGATGTTCCAACCTCTATTTTCTCTATCTTCGTCGCTAACTTCATATTTTCCTGTATTCTGATTCCATTTGTAATAAAGGCACGCTGCCCACAGCCCTGGAGTTTGGTAATTTTCAGGCTGGGAATTATGCAGCTTTTCCCAACATGGGTTTACTCTTACAAAATATCCCGGATATCTGGTTTCATCGGCATAACCTGTCACTGCTTCCGTCTGTGCATTTCCGTGGATCAGAAGTGCATAATTAGGCAGACCATTTTCTTTGAAAGATGGAACTGCAGCCTCTTTTGACGTTACGTTAAGCTGTGGATTTGTTATATCGGTTACATCCGAAGATACCTCCGTGCTCCAGTATTGTCCCTTTTGTGTCCATTCTCCTTGCACAGCTTCCACGGATTCTGTGATAGTATCCTGACCGACATAATGGTTAAATTCCACCAACAGCTGATAATGATATATTTCTGAAACAATTGGATAAAGAACCAGGCATTCTCCAGGAGACAAATATCTTCTTGTTTCTGATCTGTATAATTGATGCCATTTTTGTCCGTTATCTGTATTTTTCCATTTTCCGTCTTCATTCTGTGAGTATTTTTCAGCACCAATCTCAAATCCATAATCGTCTGATTCGCATTCTTTAACAACGTCTTCATAGGCATAATGGTAGATATATTTACTCTTCCCTGTCAGATGTCCTGTCACCGACACAACTGTCCCTACCTCTCCTGCATTATGAATGACCACAGCTCCCTTAGGCAATCCGTTCTCCTGGTATTCAAGAACCTGTTTAGAAACAGCATTCCGTATTCTGATGACAGATCGTAGATTTTCTGTTGTCAGCTGCTCTATAGGGTGCTCCCCATCTCCTTCATATGTGGTCCACTGGCCTGTATCTGGAAGACTGCCCCCTTTTCCTCCTGCATCGGAAACCTGTTGTATTTCACAGGTCTTAATTTGTTCGCCTTGTAATTTGAAAGTTGCTTTCCCAACCCACGACGAACTGTTCTGTGCCAGTATACTATCGGTAAGAAAGTAAGATTTTCTTTTGTAACTATCCCAATAATAATACTTTGGCAAGACAACCATTCTTATGGAGCTATACTTTCCCACATAGCTTTTTGCTTCCCTTATCACATTGAAAGAAGAAGCACTATTCATTGTAATGTATTCATACCGGTTATCGATTTTCCCATATAGAAAACAATACCAATCGCCATCATAGCTTCCCTTGTACCATATATCATCCACTTTACCTTCATTGTAAGAAAAGTTGATCTTACTGTAAGCTTCCAGTAATGAACCATCCAGTGTAAAATCCACAATCATTCCGCAGGCCGGATTCGCCGGATCCTCTATAATCTTAGTGCTATCATTTACAGGCTGCAGATCCTCGCCCTCCAACAGATCTGTTTCTGCATTTTCTTCTTCCACATCCTCAATTTCCATATCTTCTGAAGCAGAATCTGAAGCATTATCATCAGCTTCATCCACATCCAAATTCTGGGATTCTGTCACATCCTGAAACTGCGGTTCATCACCTTCCGGAGTTTCTGCCTGGTTCTTATTATTACCGTCCTCTTCGTCTGTAGATTCTTCCGGAAGAACTACTTCCTCCGGTTCATCTTTACTTTGTTCCTCTGTTAATTCTGTCGGTTCATCTTCGCCTTGTTCCTCGGTTAATACTGCCGGATCCGCTGCTCCATCTGTAATCTCCCCACCATCGTAAAACTCGGCACCATAGCTTACATTTCCTGCCACTGCACCTTGGAAATTGCCGCCAATAACCATGGAAAAAACAATCGTCATAGCCAACAGCCTGCTTATTCCTTTCTTCCTCATACACCTTTCCTCCTTTATAATGCCTTTCTTTTTTAACTCATTCTCTGTTGCTGTCCCAGATTTTCATTTTAAATTATACGTCTTTACTATAATCTGTTCTATATCACATTTTTCATTTTTATAAAATTTTTTCGTATAAAAAGAGTACACAATCCATGTATTCACAATTTCCCGGCTAATTTACCTAGTACAGTGAATATTGGATACGTGGATGTTAAACTCGAAGCCTGGTACAGTTATTTGCAGAACGCTGTACCAGGCGAAATTCAAGAATGCCTCCGGCAGGATTGCAGAGGCTATATCAGCTGGGAGATGACTCCCAGCTGATATAATTGAAAAACCGTCCAAATATTCCTCCGAGCCATAAACACTCAGAGAAACCTGGACGGTTATTTTCATATCTGCTTATTTACTTAATCCTCATAATGTCCCCTGCAGGCAATAATCCACAGAAAACCATTCTCATCTATATTGTAAACCAGTCTGTTCACATCATCAATCCGCCTGCTCCATGCTTTTCTATGGCGTAATGGTTCCGGCTTTCCAATGCCTTCAGACAAGCCTTCTCTTTCAATAGACTTAATGAGTTCGTTTATGCGCTTCAAAGTCCTTTTGTCTTGTGTTTGCCAATAAAGATAATCATCCCATGCTCTGTCAGCCCATAACTTTTTCATTCATCTACCTCAAGCAGTTCATGTTCCTTCCCCATGCCTGCAGATAATTGTGCAATTCCTCTGTCAATCATAGCAAGATATTCTGCATTACGAGCAGCTTTTTCAAGCTGATTGTATCTTTCAAGGCTCATGATTACAACATTCTTTTCGCCTTTACGTGTAACAATAACAGTCTCGTGATTATCTGTTGCTTGATCGCAATAATCTTTTAAATGATTTCGGATTGTAGAATAATTCACAGCTAACATAATCTCACCAGCCTTTCATAATTATTCAACTTCTTGTACTATTTATTGTGCTATTTTCTGTACAATTATTTTACCCTATTATTCTATGGCAGTCAATCCAATTATTCTACATTTCTCTCATTTTTATGATTCCCCTGTCTGAAAACCTATCATATGAAAGTTCAAGAATGCCTCGGCATTCTTGCTGCGAGGTGCGCCGGAGGCTTATTTACTTAATCCTCATAATGTCCCCTGCAGGCAATCATCCCATGCCTCACTTGCGTTCAGCCTGCTGATCATCCGGCAAAGCAATCTTCTGCTTAACAGACACTTTCTCATCATAGCAGGTAAAGATCTGATCCACTTTCTGTTTGTTCAGCTTTGGTGTAAGCAGACTTACCACCGGCACAACGATCAGTCCGGCTACCATGGCAACAGCCCCTGCATTGATAGGGGATGCAATAAATTTAAAGAACATATTTGCAACTGTGATGCCTACCCCTGTGATAAAGCTTGTCCAGACAGCCAGCTTAGTGGTGCCTTTCCAGAAAAGCCCATACAAAAACGGTGCCAGAAATGCACCTGCCAGTGCTCCCCAGGAAATACCCATCAGCTGGGCAATAAATGTAGGCGGATCCAAAGCCAGGATCACAGAAACAGCAATAAAAAACACGATCAGGATACGCATAAGCAAAAGCTGCTTTTTCTCGCTTAAGTTTTTTGCAATATTTCCCTTGATAAAATCCAGTGTTAATGTGGAACTGGAAGTCAGCACAAGAGAAGACAGCGTAGACATAGATGCAGAAAGCACCAGGATCACCACAATACCAATCAGCACATCCGGCAGGGTAGATAGCATAGCCGGAATAATGGCATCATAAGCAACTGCACCTTCAGCCGTGTAGATCCCGGCTCCGTCAAAAAGTCTTCCAAAGCCTCCCAGAAAATAACAGCCGCCGGAAATGATCACTGCAAAAACAGTAGAAATCACTGTACCTGTCTGTACTGCTTTCTCGCTTTTGATGGTATAAAATTTATGTACCATCTGTGGAAGCCCCCAGGTTCCCAGAGAAGTAAGAAGGATCACGCCAAGAAGATTCAAAGGATCCGGTCCAAAAAAGGATGTAAAGGCTCCTGGCTGGCCAAGAGTAGCAGGCACATCACTGGACAGCTGGGACAGGCTTTTCACCGCATTCATAAATCCACCCTGTCCGGCCAGTACTGCCCCGATCACTGCAATGATCCCGAAGATCATAATGATTCCCTGGATAAAGTCATTGATGGCAGTGGCCATATATCCTCCAAGGATCACATAGATGCCGGTAAGGGTAGCCATAAGGATCACACACACAGAATAAGGAATGTCAAAAGCCATCCCGAACAGTCTGGACAGGCCATTATATAAAGATGCTGTGTATGGGATCAGGAAAATAAATACGATGGCAGAAGCAGCGATCCTAAGTGCATGACTGTCAAACCGCTTGCCGAAAAAGTCCGGCATGGTAGCTGCCTGCAGATGGTGGGTCATGATCCTTGTCCTTCGTCCAAGCACCACCCAGGCCAGAAGACTTCCAAGAAAAG
The DNA here is from genome assembly GCF_040929965.1 of Blautia sp. 1033sp1_1033st1_G9_1033SCRN_220408. NCBI lineage: Bacteria > Bacillati > Bacillota > Clostridia > Lachnospirales > Lachnospiraceae > Blautia > Blautia sp. 1033sp1_1033st1_G9_1033SCRN_220408. The sequence continues at coordinate 68,880 of NZ_JBFKZO010000012.1, forward strand.
CATTCCCAAGTCCGATCCAGGTAGATGCCAGTCCATATTTCCATCCGAACTGTCCAGCATATCCAACGAATACTACTGCTGAAAAATAAGAAGTACCATAAGCAAAGGCTGTGAGCCACGGTCCCACATTCCTTCCTCCAAGTACAAATCCTGTAACACTGGAAGCATGCTTCCTGGACATCACTCCTACTGCGATCATGATCCCGAAAAAGATCACCAACATGATCAGTTTTACAGCCATAAAAAAATCCTCCCTCATTTACCTGTTTGATGCTGCATTCTTGTTGCTGCACTTTTGTTATTTCATTTTTGTTGTTACATTTTTTATTGAACTTTTGTTATTTCATTTTGTTTTGTCGCGTTAAAGCGTTGCGCTTTTACTTGTTAAATTTCAAGTAGAAACAGTATACCATTGATCTCCTGGTTCCGTCAACTGTTTTTCTTCACTTTTTTGTGCATTTTATCTTGTTGAATCCATGATCCTGCCGATTCTTTTGTTGACATTTTGTGATAAATCGGATATGATTACTTCAATGAACCGACGCTTTAACGCGCGAATATTTTATAAAATGTTTTAAACAAAAAGGAGTTATTTGAAATGCCTATTACTGAGCTTCTGGAAAAGAATTGCCGTCTGTACGGAGATGAAGTCTGTCTTGTGGAGATCAACCCGGAACTGCCGGAGACCCGGCGGGTCACATGGAAAGAATTTGAACTGATCGAGCCGGAACGTGCCCCCTATTACAGACGTGAGATTACATGGAATATCTTCAACGAAAAAGCCAACCGCTTTGCCAACCTGCTTCTGGAACGTGGTGTCCAGAAAGGAGATAAAGTTGCCATCCTTCTGATGAATGGCCTGGAGTGGCTTCCTATCTATTTTGGTATCCTGAAAACAGGTGCACTGGCTGTTCCCCTGAATTACCGTTATTCTGCTGATGAGATCCAGTATTGCCTGGATCTGGCTGATGTGGATATCCTGGTATTCGGTCCGGAATTTATCGGCCGTGTAGAGGAAGTAGCTGATGAAATCGGGAAACACAGGCTTTTGTACTATGTGGGTGATAGCTGTCCTGGTTTTGCTGAGGATTATATTTCCCATACTGCCAACTGTTCCAGCCAGTCGCCCAAGATTGCTATTTCAGATGACGATTACGCTGCCATTTATTTTTCTTCCGGTACTACCGGATTTCCAAAAGCTATCCTGCACAGACACCGTGCTCTTTTGCATGCCGCCCAGACAGAACAGCACCATCATGGCCAGACACACCAGGATGTGTTCCTCTGCATTCCTCCCCTGTACCATACAGGAGCCAAGATGCACTGGTTCGGCAGTCTGCTTTCCGGCAGCAAGGCTGTGCTTTTAAAAGGTGCTAATCCTGAATTTATCCTGCAGGCGGTTTCCGAAGAAAAATGTACCATCGTATGGCTTCTGGTTCCCTGGGCACAGGATCTTCTTCTTGCCCTTGACCGTGGAGAATTAAAACTTGAAGATTACCAGCTGTCTCAGTGGAGACTGATGCACATTGGTGCCCAACCGGTTCCTCCAAGCCTGATCAAGCACTGGAAGGAATACTTTCCTCATCATCAATATGACACCAATTACGGACTTAGTGAATCCATCGGACCAGGCTGTGTCCACCTTGGAGTTGAGAATATCCACAAGGTTGGTGCCATCGGTGTGCCAGGCTATGGATGGGAGGCAAAGATCATTGATACACAGGGCAATACAGTCGCTCAGGGTGAGACCGGTGAGCTTGCTGTCAAAGGACCTGGCGTTATGGAGTGCTATTACAAGGATCCTAAAGCTACTGCAGAGGTGCTTCACGGAGACTGGTTATATACCGGAGACATGGCTATGGAGGATGAAGACGGCTTTATCTATCTGGTAGACCGTAAGAAAGATGTGATCATCAGCGGCGGTGAGAATCTGTATCCTGTACAGATCGAAGATTTCCTCCGCACAAATCCTGAGATCCTGGATGTTGCAGTGATCGGTCTTCCGGATAAGCGTCTGGGAGAGATCGCAGCTGCCATTATCCAGTTAAAGCCAGACAGTACCTGCACAGAAGAGGATATTAACCTGTTCTGCCGAAAGCTTCCAAGATACAAACGTCCTAGGAAGATCATCTTTGCAGATGTTCCACGGAATCCTACCGGCAAGATCGAGAAGCCGAAGCTTCGTGAGATTTATGGTGCCGCCCATCTGGTGGCTACCCAGAGTCAGGGATAATAAAAGGCTCCCCAAGTCCCTCAATAATTAAGGGATTTAGGGAGTCTTCTGCTTTGTTATATTACTTTATGATAGATTTCTTTTGGGACCCTGGCTTTCACATGGATCCCATTTTCAGTATATTCTTCTGACAAAAGCTGTCCGTTCTCACGGATCAGCTGTATTTTCCCGGCTTCCTGATATGGAAATACCCGTTCTACATAAAGCAGCTCCTCTGAGATCAGTTTTCCCAGCAGTTCCTGCAGTTCCTGCAGGCCTTCTCCTGTCTTTGCAGAGGTCTTAACTGTATAATCAGCCCGAAGATCGCGAACCGTCACGTCTCCGGCTACATCCTGTTTATTGAAAACAGTGATGGTCTTCTTGCCATCTGCCCCCAATTCCCTTAAGGTATCATAAACCACATGCATCTGCAGCTCAACCTGCGGATTGGAAACATCTGCCACATGAATAATATAATCTGCATACTTTGCTTCTTCCAAAGTACTTTTGAATGCCTCCACCAGATTGTGGGGAAGCTTACGGATAAAACCCACTGTATCTGTAAGAAGCAGCTGCTGCCCGTCTTCCAGGGTCAGTGACCTGGTGGTAGGATCCAGTGTGGCAAAAAGCTTATCCTGGGAAAGTACCTGGGATCCTGTCAATGCATTCAGAAGGGTAGACTTTCCTGCATTTGTATATCCTACAATAGCTGCAGTCTTCAGATTTCCCCGGCTTCTGCCTGTACGCAAAAGTTCCCGGTGGCGTTCCACCTGGGAAAGTTCTTCTTTCAGGGCAGTGATCCTTTTGCGGATCAGACGACGGTCTGTTTCCAGCTTTTTCTCTCCCGGGCCTCTTGTGCCAATACCGCCTCCCAGTCTGGATAAGGAAGCGCGAAGCCCCACCAGGCGGGCACTTCTGTACCGCAGTTGTGCCAGCTCTACCTGGATCTTACCTTCACTTGTGGTTGCATGCTTTGCAAAAATATCCAGGATCAGAAGCGTCCTGTCCATCACCTTGCATTCCAGTTCATGCTCAAGATTATTCATCTGTGCCGGGGACAGCTCATCATCACAGATAATGCCTGTGGCATCCACAGCCAGCATCAGAGAACGTACCTCTTCTATCTTTCCCTTTCCGATATACGTACCCGGATGAACAGCCTCACGGCTCTGGATGATCTTACCGGCGGCAATGGCTCCTGCTGTATCTGCCAGCTCTTCCAGTTCATCCAGGGACTGCTGTGTATCCTCATCCCCTACCTGTACACCAACCAGGATCACCCGTTCTTCAATCTCATTTATATATTCCATCTATGCTCCTGTCCTTGTTTTCAGAAAAGCCACTTCCTTCTGCCCATCTGCATCATCCGGATACATACCCACATAAGTCTGCGCCTTATCAAGGGCAGATGCAAAATCCAGTTTCTTTTCATAGGCGATCACTTCATTAAACAGAAGGCTTTGCAGATCGTCTGTATCTGAAACTGTGATCCCGCTGGATATATTCGTCAGTGCAGAATCATAATTACCCTCTGCAATATCGCACAAGGCAAGGCCATTGTAGCCTTTGGCCGGACTGTATCCATCTTTAGTGTCACCATCTCCCACAGAAGCTTCCACATAATTCTGGAACATGGTCCTTGCATTGGAAATATCATTCTGTGCCAGATAAACCATTCCCAGAAGAAGATCTGCTTCCTCTTCTCCGTCGTTTGCAGCCTGGGTCAGTTCCTGTCTGGCATTATCATAATCTTCCATGTAATAATAGATCCGGCCCTTATCACAATGACTTTCTGAATCCTTTGTTTCCTTTTTAAGGGCAGCTTCCAGATAAGTTGTACCGTCTGCTTCCATATCCTGATCAAGATAAATACCATAAATCCGGATTGCCCGGTCATAGGTAGGATCTGCATCAAAGGATTTTCCAAAATCAGAAGCTGCTTCCTCATAGGAGTCCAGCAGCAGGGCTGCATTACCGGCAAGAAACCAGGTATCTGCATCCATATCATGATCCTTGATCAGTGTCTGGCAGTCTGCCATTGCATCTTCATAGGATCCGGCTTTTATCTCTGCTGTCGCCTTATAAGCAAGGATATCCTTTGCAAGAGCCTTTCCTGTATCCTCACATGCAAGGGCACTGGCAAAATTCTGGATGGCATCCTGATAATCCCCAAGACGCAGGCTGGCAATCCCTGCTCCCCGGTAAGAAAGGGGCAGCTTTACTTTGTTCTTCACAGAAGTAAGATATCCTTCTCTGGCATATTCATAGCTTCCCTGTGCCAGGTCTTTATCTGCCTGTTCAAAAATTTTCTGATTGTCATCCCCGCAGCCTGCAAGAAGACTGATCCCCATACAGGCTGCCAGAATCGCTGCTGTTCTTTTTATTTTCATCTTATTCTACGATCAGCCCTTCAGCTTCTATCACCTTTACAACATCGTCTACATATTTGTGGCATGTTTCATCAGACTCAGCCTCCACCATAACACGGATCAAAGGCTCTGTACCGCTTTCACGGACAAGGATACGTCCGCCATCTCCCAACTCTTTTGCTGCCTTTTCAACAGCTTCTTTCACCTTTGGGTTCTCCCTTGCAGTCTGCTTGTCAGCCACACGTACATTTCTCAGCACCTGGGGATACACCTTCATCTCCTTTGCCAGATCGCAAAGAGTGGCTTTCTTTTCCACGCATGCCTCCATCAGCATCAGAGAGGTAAGGATACCATCTCCTGTAGCTGCATATCTGCTGAAAATAATATGTCCGGACTGCTCTCCTCCAATGCTGTAATTATTTTCCAGCATATTCTCTGCAACATATTTGTCACCTACAGCAGTCTGTTCATAGCCTATGCCTTCCCGGTCAAAAGCTTTGTAAAGGCCAAGATTGGACATAACCGTGGTCACAACCTTATTGCCATTCAGCTTTCCTTCTTCTTTCAGGTATTTACCGCATACATACATGATCTTATCACCATCGACCACATTTCCTCTGTGATCCACAGCGATACAGCGGTCTGCATCCCCATCATAAGCAAATCCGATATCCAGCCCTTTGTCTACCACAAATTTCTGTAAAACCTCAATATGGGTGGAACCACAGTTTGTATTAATGTTGGTGCCATCCGGTGTATTATTGATCACATAGGTCTTTGCCTGAAGAGCATCAAAAACACTTTTTGCAATGGCGGAAGAACTGCCGTTTGCACAATCCAGACCTACCCTTACATTCTTGAAATCACGGCTTGGGATAGAGATCAGATAACCGATATAGCGGTTACGTCCGGATGCAAAATCCACAGTACGTCCAATATCTGCACCGGTTGCCAGGGGAAGCTCCTCGATCTCTCCGTCCAGATATGCCTCGATTCTGGCTTCGATCTCTGCTTCGATCTTCTGCCCATTGCCGTTTAACAGCTTGATCCCATTATCATAAAAAGGGTTATGGCTGGCTGAAATCATAATACCACAGTCAAAATCCTCTGTACGTACTGCAAATGAAACACTGGGAGTAGTAGTCACATGAAGAAGATATGCATCTGCTCCTGAAGCTGTAAGTCCGGCTACCAGCGCATACTCAAACATATAACTACTTCGTCTGGTATCCTTGCCGATCACGATCTTTGCTTTGTGTTTCCGGCCATAATACCATCCTACGTAACGCCCAACCTTAAAAGCATTATCTACTGTCAGCTTAACATTTGCTTCTCCGCGAAAACCATCTGTTCCGAAATATTTTCCCATTGCTTAAGTCTCCTCTCAATACAGGCCGTTCGGATAAACGCCTGCTTCTGTCAGATCTTTGAATGCCTTCATAACCACTTCTTTGTCCTCCTGGTAGGTAACACCAAACCAGGTATCCCTGGATTCCAGTACATCTACCTGTACCTTACCTGCGTGAAGAAGTTCATCGATCAGCACCGGAAGAAGATATTCTTTTTTCAGCTCTCCCGGCTGCATATCTCCAAGGAATTCAATAAATCCTTTATGCAGGATCTCCATAAACTCAGGAGTCAGTCCCCACATATTCATAGACACAAGGGAGGACGTATCCAGCGGGGTAACATGGCCCTCTTCCCTGGATTCTGCTCCTGTCTCTGTTTTAAAAATGTTATGTGTTTCCGTTACACCGGTAAGCCTGCCATCCTCTACATGACATACTCCTCTGGTAACGCTTCCGTTATCACTTAAGGTATTGCCCAGCCTGAAGCCTGCCATACAGATATGGGTGGTCCCATCCTGCGGGTGCTCTGATACCAGATAATCATGTACCTTGATGTAGGCTTCTTTTCCGTAGTAATCATCTGCATTGATCACGGCGAAGGGCTCTGTAAGCACATCCTTTGCACATAAAACCGCCTGGCCTGTTCCCCATGGCTTTGTACGTCCCTCTGGTTTTTCAAATCCTTCCGGCAGATCGTCAAGCTCCTGGAACGCATAAGCCACTTCTGCGATCTTCTCTACTCTGGCACCGATGGTAGCCCGAAATTCTTCTTCCAGATCCCTGCGGATAATAAATACGATCTTGTTAAAGCCTGCCTCCAGTGCATCACGAATAGAGTAATCCATAATGATCTCACCTTTCGGTCCTACCGGGGCAAGCTGTTTGATCCCGTTGCCAAATCTGCTGCCAACACCAGCTGCCATAATTGCCAACGCTGTTTTCTTCATAATCAACCCTCCATGTAAATAAATATATCTGTTTCCGATTTCCTCATTGCCATTATAACAGAAAGCCAGCCTCTGTTCAGTTCTCTTCACTCATTTTGCTTAATTTAGCAGCCTGATCAGCCGCGATCAGACTGTCAATGATCTCATCCAGATCTCCTCCAAGGATACTGTCCAGACGATGAAGCGTAAGCTTGATCCTGTGATCTGTCACCCTTCCCTGTGGAAAATTGTAGGTACGGATCTTCTCAGATCTGTCTCCTGTACCGATCTGGCTTCTTCTGGCTTCAGCCTCTGCATCATGCTGCTTTGCCAGTTCCATCTCATACAACCGGGAACGCAGCACCTTTAAAGCCTTGTCTTTATTCTTCAGCTGGGACTTTTCATCCTGACAGGAAATCACGATTCCTGTAGGGATATGGGTAAGACGTACAGCAGAGTCCGTAGTATTGACACACTGGCCGCCATTACCGGATGCACGGAATACATCAAACTTACAGTCATTCAAATCCAGATGGAAATCGATCTCTTCTGCCTCCGGCATGATCGCCACTGTACAGGTAGAGGTGTGTATCCTGCCGCCAGATTCCGTTTCAGGCACACGCTGTACCCTGTGTACGCCGCTTTCATATTTCAGTCTGGAATAAGCCCCTGCACCATTGATCATAAAGGTAACTTCCTTAAAACCACCGATCCCGTTCTCATTCAGGCTCATCATTTCAGTTTTCCACCGTCTTGATTCTGCATATTTTACATACATACGGTAGATCTCAGAAGCAAAAAGTGCCGCCTCATCTCCGCCTGCTCCTGCACGGATCTCAACGATAACATTCTTATTATCATTAGGATCCTTGGGAAGCAACAGAATCTTCAGCTCATGCTCCAGTTCTTCGATCCTCTTCTTTGCCTCAGACAATTCATCTTTCAGCATTTCCCGCATATCCTCGTCCTTCTCCTCTTCCAGCATGGAAAGACTGTCCTGAACGGTTTCTTTATTTTTCTTATATTCTCTGTAAGCCTCAACGATAGGCTGTAGATCGCTCTGCTCTTTCATCAGCTTCTGGAAACGCTCCTGATTGGCTGTTACCTGTGGTTCTCCAAGCTCATTCAGGACCTCTTCAAATCGCAGAAGCAGATCATCCAATTTATCAAACATAGTGTCTCCTTACTCATATACCGTGTAAACAACAATTGCAGCTGTCCAATACATTCACAGTTACTTCCTGTCAAATAGTTACCAACAATTACCATTTTCCAAATACAACTCTGTCCAGACCGGACAGATCTTTCTTTCTCTGTACCTCAGAAAAACCGGCAGCCTCCATAAGCTCTGCCACATCCTTTCCCTGATCACAACCTATCTCAAAAAGGAGCCAACCTCCTTTTTTCAAATATATCCTTCCCTCTGTACAGATCTTTCTGTAAAAATACAGACCGTCTTCATGACCGTCAAGGGCAAGCCTAGGATCATGAGACTTTACTTCTTCCATAAGTGTGTCAATCTCTTTGGTAGGAATGTACGGTGGGTTGGAAATAAGGATGTCATACTGTCTGCCGTCCTTAAGCTCCTTTGCAGAGAACAGATCACTTTGTAAAAGCTCCGCCCGACCATCCAGCTCCAGCTGCCTTCTGTTCCTCCTTGCTACTTCAAGTGCCTCCAAAGACAGATCCACTCCTGTACCTGTGCTGTCCGGCTTTTCCAGAAGCAGACTGAATAAAATACATCCGGACCCGGTACACATATCAAGAATCTGCAGATCCTTCCGGCCTTGCATAGCTTCCAGTGCTGTCTCTACCAGCACCTCTGTATCCTGCCTGGGTACCAGCACATGCTGATCCACATAAAATTCATATCCCATGAAAAAAGCCTGATGAGTCAGATGCTGTAATGGAATATGGCTGCTTCTTTTGCGGATCAGTTCCTGATACCGGATTGCTTCCTTTGAATCTGCCATTTCATCTGAATGTGCAAAATACCAGGCTCTGTTTTTACCGGTCACGTATTCCAGAAGGAGCCAGGCATCCAGCCCGGCTTCTGTGATTCCGGATCCCCCCAGGATCTTTTTCCCATTTTTCAGTAATTCTTCAAAAGAACTCATGATTCTTTCTCTTCTGCCAAAGGTACATCCAGGCCAAACTCTTCTTTCAGATATGCTCTCCAGTCAAATACAGCTTCCACTGCCTTAATGGCAACCTCTGCCATATCTGCGGTAGGCTCCTTGGTTGTAAACTTCTGCATGGCCAGTCCCGGCTTGCTCATAATCTCTGCAAACTTGCTGTCTGTACGTCCTGCCCACTGGATGATCTCAAAGGAAACGCCTGCAACAATAGGCACCATCAGAAGACGTCCAAACAGGCGCATCCAGTAACCTGGTACCAGCACAAAAATAAAGTGCAGGAAAATACTTACCAGCATAACCAGAAACAAAAAGCTGGTGCCGCACCTTCTGTGCATTCTGGAGCTTTTCAGTACATTCTCTACTGTGAGAGGAAGCCCATGCTCCACACAGTTGATACATTTGTGTTCAGCTCCGTGATACATAAAGGTTCTCTGGATATCCTTCATCCTGGAGATCAGGAGCATATAGCCCATAAACAATGCCATCTTTACAAAAGCTTCTGCAATGGTTACAAGCACTTCCGATGCCCCTACCTTACGGATCAGGCTGGCAAGTGCATAAGGCAGAAGCATAAATGCAGCCACTGAAATCACCACAGATACCGCTACAGTTCCGTAAAGAAGCCAACGAAACTGCTTATCCTCTTTTACTTTCTTAGCTTCCAGTTCTTCTGCTGTCAGCTGCTGATTCTTCTTTGTCTCTTCCTCGTCTTCCTCATCTCCTGCAATCTCAGCTGAAAACATCAGGCACTTGGTACCTATCACCAGAGACTCCACAAAGCTGACAACTCCACGGATGATAGGTTTTTTCCAGATCTTCCCGTTACCGAAAATGCATTTGTAATCCTCAACCTTTAATTCGATTTCTTTATCCGGCCTGCGTACAGCGATGGAATACTTGTCCTTATGACGCATCATGATGCCTTCCATAACTGCCTGGCCGCCAATGTTGGATGATCTCATTATATTATTATATTCTCCCTGTAAATGTAAAATAAGAAGATGCCGGGGCAAAAAGCCCTGACAATAATCCCTGATAACAAAGAAAGGTTGAGATTTCCCAACCTCAACCTTCTCACTGTACCTTATTCTTCTAATTATTTGTTCAGGCCATATTTCTTATTGAACTTATCAATACGTCCGCGAGCCTGAGCAGCCTTCTGCTGGCCTGTGTAGAATGGATGGCATTTAGAACAGATTTCTACGTGGATATCTTTCTTAGTAGATCCTGTAACAAATGTATTTCCACAGTTGCAGGTTACTGTTGCCTGATAATAATTCGGATGGATTCCTTCTCTCATGATTTTCACCTCTCTGTATTCGTTCTATTTCCTTCTCGACTTCCACTGGTGGGAAATCGACAAATTCACTATTAAACAGCTTTTTGATTATATCATACTGAATCTGGAAATGCAAGTTATTTATAAAATTTTCTGTTTTTTAATGGTTTGGACAAATTCTGCATTTGTTTTCGTGCGTGCAAACATATTCAGAATCTGTTCTACTGCATCCTCGGACTTCATGCCGTTTAGGCCTTTACGCATAATATATACTGCTTCCTGTTCTTCACGGCTAAGCAGCAGATCCTCACGCCTTGTACCGGACTTCTGGATATCAATGGCCGGAAACACCCGCTTCTCCTGCAGCTTCCTGTCAAGAATCAGTTCCATATTACCGGTACCTTTAAATTCCTCATAAATCACATCATCCATCTTGCTGCCAGTATCCACAAGTGCCGTAGCAAGAATGGTCAGGCTGCCGCCTTCCCGCATGTTACGGGCAGCACCAAAGAACCGCTTCGGCATATGAAGTGCCGCAGGATCAAGACCGCCGGAAAGCGTCCTGCCGCTTGGCGGAATGATCAGATTGTAGGCACGGGCAAGTCTTGTAATAGAATCCAAAAGGATGGTTACATCTTTCTTATGTTCTACCAGACGTCTGGCACGCTCGATCACCATCTCGGATACCCTCTTATGATGCTCCGGAAGCTCATCAAAAGTAGAATAGATCACTTCCACGTTAGGTCCGTAGATAGCCTCCCGGATATCCGTTACCTCCTCTGGTCTCTCATCAATAAGAAGAATGATCAAATGCATGTCTTTATTATTTCTCAAAATGGACTTGGCTACGTCCTTCAGAAGTGTAGTTTTACCGGCTTTTGGAGGCGATACGATCATGCCTCTCTGGCCCTTGCCGATGGGACTGATCAGATCTACGATCCTCATGGCAACTGTGCCGCCTGGCCGTTCCAGGATGAGACGCTGATTAGGGAATATAGGCGTCATATCCTCAAAATTATATCTTTTGGGTCCTTCACTTGGATGTAATCCATTGAGGGATGTTACATAAAGAAGTGCGCTGAATTTTTCTCCCTGGGTCTTGATCCTTATGTTCCCCTGGATAATATCGCCTGTCTTCAGATTAAATCGGCGGATCTGGGATGGGGACACATAAATGTCATTATCTCCAGGCAGATAATTCTCACAGCGGATAAATCCATATCCATCCGGAAGGACTTCCAGGATCCCGTTAGCCTTCTCACCACTGTCCAGCTGAGCAGCTTCCCCTTTTCCCTCTGACTTTATTTCTGGTCTGCTCTCACTTCTGACCTCTTGCTTTGTCTCCGGTCTGCTCTCACTTCTGACCTCTTGTTTTGTCTCTGGTCTGCTCTCACTTCTGACCTCTTGCTTTGTCTCTGGTCTGCTCTCACTTCTGACCTCTGGCTTCGCCTCCGGTCTGCTCTCCTGCTTTACTTCTTCTCTTCCCTTGGGCGTATTTTCATTTTGAAGCGAGCTTTCTTTCTCATCTTCCTCTAACATCCGCTGGACCAGTTCCGGCTTCCGAAGTGCAGATACCCCTTTCAGGCCTCTTGCTTTTGCCAGTTCTTTTAGAGTTGCCAGCGACAACGATTCATATTTTTCTCTCATTACAATTCTTTACCTCTCAATAAAAAAATGGGGATGCGTCGTCAGAAGTGACATGGAATTTCTGATTAGGATATTCTACCACATTTTGCAATGTCTGTCCACCACTGTATTTGCAGGCTGCTACTTACTGTATTTTGGGGTAACTGTTTACAGGTAATATCACAGTAACAATTATACATTGAGTAGGTTTCTCTTTTCAATAAGATCTTATCGACATTTTTCGTTGAACGACAGGCTTTTTATTAATGAAAAAGCCGTAACTGTAAGGATACTGAGCAGTTACGAAAAGTCCTTATTTCTTGCGGACTGCAGCCGATTTCGTATATCGTCCGGCTACGATCCCATAAGGCTCTTTTACATAAGCCCTTACATAATAAGCATAGCTTTTTCCTTTTTTCACTGTATTGTCAAAGTACACTGAGCGCTTTCCGGAAGAAACTGTCCCGATTCGTTTCCATTTTCCCTTGCCTTCCCTGCGGTAAAGGAAATAACCGTCACACTTTGTCTGGGTCTTCCACCGGATCCGAAGTCCATATCTGGTATTTGTCACAGAAGAAACCTTCTGACGGGCGGCTGCAGACTTATATTTTCCAGAAGATTTATAACCGCTGGTCACATTCTTTCCATTGATCTTTCGATATGCACGAACAGCATATTCATAAACCGTTGTGGCCGAAATCTTTTTATCCTTATAGGAAAGTACAGAAGATCCTTTTAAAGTAGCGATCCGTTTCCATTTTCCTTTGGACACTTTCCGATATACAACATAGCCCTGAGCTCCATAGCTTTTTGTCCAGCTAACTTTATTATACATGCTACCGGATACTTTTACAGAAACCATTGGTACTGCCAGTGCTGCCTTTGCAGACTTTTCCCTGGAAAAGCTGCTGTACAGCTTCCCACTGCTTACACTCGTATAGGCCCGTACCTTATAGGTGTAGGTGACTCCATACCGTGCACTTCCATCTTTGTAGCTGGTAGTTCCATAGGAGGTATTACCCAGCTTCTGGTAGGATCCGCCTTTTGCCTTCCGATAAATCTCATATCCGGAAACACCACTTACTGCTGACCAGGAAAGATTGATCTGCTTATAGGAAGCAGAAGCAGCTGTAAGGAATCCAGGTGCAGCTATTGTTACAGGACCGGATAGGGTGCGTGTATGAGCTTTGATTCTCAGGCACATGCCATCTTCATACAGATCAGACCATCCGTCTTTACTGTTGTAGGCAAAGCTTTGTTCTATAGCAAGACCCGGCTGAAATCTTACCCAGCTGTAATTGCCTTCTGTTTCACATAAGAAATCAATACTGCTGCTTCCAAGATTAGTGATCACAACAGAATACATGGAACCCTGGGTCAGTGTAACCTCCGGAACCTTCACTGTAGAAATCCCTGCATAGGTCTGATAGAACTGTACAGGTGTGCTGTATGCCGGAATACCGCTGGTAGGATCCGCCGGATTAGTCAGGTTGGTATATACCTGTATACCAAAAAGCCCTGCATCACTGTGGGTGGCAAGCACCACCTCCCCCAGAACTTCTCCGTTTCCATTTCCTGCGGTTGCAGTAAATACATTGGCAGCCATGGTAGCTCCTGAAGATGCGGTCTGCTTTTTCAAAGACAGACTGCTTAAGGCACTGGATCCGTCATAAAAATAATTATTGGTATAAGCCGGTGCAACCGTTGCCCCTTCTGCCACAATATTATAATTGGATTTATTGTCATAAGAGATATAAAAATATCCCCCGTCTCCCCATTCACTTCCCCAGCTGTTCTTGGCGATCCAGGCGCCGTTCCTTGTCACCTTGGAAGCAGCAGGAAAATTATTTTTATCAAAGGAATCATCCCATCCAACCAGTGTTACTGCATGATTGGCACCGGATCCCTCATAGGGATAACCATACGTATAGTTTATAGCATCATAATAGGATCCATCCAGCCAAAGGGACATCCCTACTGCCCCATACTGATAGATCAGTTCCTTGATCTTTCCTACATCATATCCGGAAAATACTGCATCCGTCAGATATGCAGATGTCTGGTACGCCAGTGAAGTGGACGGCTTGGTATCGTACTGTTCCGTATGCGTTGCATCTGTAGGGTAAGGTGCCTGGGATTCCAGACCCATTCCTGACCATGTAGACAGAAAAAGGGAAGCAAGGACTTGATTTCCTCCCTCCCGGTAGCTTCCGGAAACAATATTTTTATCGTTCGCTGTATTTCCCAGCGGATCATTCAGCCTGTTTGCAAAAAAATAGGCAAGATGCTCTTCTGACAGATCATAAAGTCCCTGTCCTTTCATAAGAAGAGAAGTCTCCATACCTGCCGCAGTGGTAAATGCCCAGCACATGCCGTAAGGCTTCTGATTCTTCACCTGTGAGGTATATGCCCCTCTGGTATCATACCGTGAAGGCAGACTGCTTCCATAAGAACGGCTTCTCCCCGAAATCCCTGAGGAAGTGGAAAACGGATCCTCCACTACCAGAATAGGAGAAAGCTCCTCCATGGGTGCCTTTTGGGCTGCGATCTCTTCTTCGGTAAGAGCCTGGCTGTCCTCATCTGTCACTTCTCCGGAAGAAAAAAGATCCTCAGACTGCTCTTTAGCTGACTGAAATTCGCCGACTTCATTCTCTGCTTCTTCTGCTTCATCCTCAAAAACATCCTGAACCTGGTCTGTATCTTCTTCTGCAGGTACATCCTGAACCTGCTCTTCCTCCTCTGAAAAAGCCTGGGCTTCCTCTTCTGAAAAAACCTGCGCTTCCACGCCTGTATATAATGTATCTTCTGATTCTGAAAAAAGCTCCTCACCTGACACAGGGGCACTTCCCAGAAGCAAAACCCCGGAAAGTGTCAGGCTAAGAAGCTGTTTCCAAATATTCTTTTTTCTCATTTCATCTCCTTTACGCAAGATAGTCCTTAAGAAAACGGATCAGCTGCTCCATCTCTTCTCTGGTACCAATGGTGATCCTGAGATAGTTGTCAATCCTTGGTTTTGCAAAATATCTTACATAAATATGCTTTGCCCGCAGTGCTTCAAAAATCTGTTTTGCAGGACAGGTTTTATGAGAGGCAAAAATAAAGTTGGCTTTTGAATCCTGGAATGTAAATCCAAGTACTGTTAATTCTTTTTGCGTCCATTCCCTTGTATCCATGATCTTCTGACAGGTGTCTTCAAAATAATCCCGATCCCCAATAGCCGCTACACCTGCTGCCAGAGAAGTACGGTTCATGGTATAGGAATTAAAAGAATATTTTACATCGTTCAGATATTTGATCAGCACCGGATTGCCGCATGCAAAGCCAATACGCATACCTGCCATAGATCTTGACTTGGAAAAGGTCTGTACAACCAGAAGGTTGTCATATTTGCTGATCAGAGGCAATGCGGAATGTGCTCCGAAATCAATATATGCTTCATCTACGATCACAACGGATCCCGGATTGGCCTTCAGGATCTCTTCTATATCCTGAAGCGGAAGCTCTACACCAGTAGGTGCATTGGGATTGGGGAAAATGATTCCGCCATTTTCTTTGAAATAATCTTCTTTCTTAATATGGAAGCTGTCATCCAAAGCAGGTCTTTCATATGGGATCCTGAAAAGCTCTGCCCACACATCATAAAAGGAATATGTAATATCAGGGAAAAGGACAGGCTTTTCTCCGTTAAAAAAGGTAAGAAAGCTCATAGCCAGCACATCATCTGAGCCAACGCCTACAAAAACCTGATCTTCTTTCAAGCCATAATAATCTGCAATGGCTTTTACCAAAGCTCCTGCGCTTGGATCCGGATACAGCCGCAGATCCCCTGCATCCATTTCTTTAAGCACCTGCTGTACCTTTGGTGCAGGAGGATAAGGATTTTCGTTTGTATTTAATTTGATCATATCCGGCTGATTGGGTTGCTCCCCAGGTGTATATGGCACAACCTTCCGGATATTTCTTTCCCAGTTTGTCATCTGTCAACGTCCTTTCTTTATGCATGCCTGTTTATAACTGCTATTATTGGGTATTGTACCCATTAATCAGTTCTTTGTCAAACCGGGAACACAGGTTTTTGAAGGCAGGTAACTTCCAAAATCAGCTTTATCCTTTGATAGCGCCGCTCATCAGTCCGTTTTCAATTTTCTCCTGGAAGAAGATATAAGCAATGATTACTGGTATGGTGGTCAGACAGATTCCTGCCATGCTTGCACTGTAATCCGTACTGTATTCTCCAAAAAAGGCCAAAAGTCCCATGGAAATGGTTCCTTTATTCTTATCAGATACAAAGATCAGTGGGAATAGCAGGTTATTCCATACCTGGATAAAATTAAAAATGGAAACACTGATAATACCAGGCATAGATAACGGAATAATCATTCCAAAAAACACCTGTCCGATACCTGCCCCATCAATCACCATAGCCTCTTCCAATTCTGTAGGAATACTGTTCATAAATCCGGTAAGGATCAGGATGGTCATAGGAAAACAAAAAGCCGAGTATAAAAGAATCAAAACAGGATAATTATTCATTATTCCCAGCTTTCCAAAGATATAAGAAAGCGGAATCAACACAGCCTGGATCGGGATCATCATCCCTGCGATAAACAACAGATACCACTTAGATTTTCCTTTGAAAGTAAATTTTGCAAGAATATAGGAAGCCATAGCACCAAACAGACCGGACACCAGTAGTGTACCTGCTGCCAGAATCAGCGTATTCAAAAAGTATCTGCCGATATTTCCAATATTCCATGCAGTTGCATAATTTTCAATTCGCAGTTTCTTGGGAAGGGATGTAAAGGAAGAGAAAATCTCCAGATTTCCCTTAAAAGAACAGAAAATTGAAAATACCATAGGATATACATTCACCAGAGCAACCAGCACAAATAAGATAAATCCTGCATAAAATCCTGCGGAACGCTTTTTTTCTCTTTTCATGAACAAGTCCCTCCTTTAGTATTCAATGCTTTCCCGTCTGTTCATCAGCTTCAGACTGGCAATGGATACAAATGCGCTTAAAACAAAGATAACAGTTGCAATTGCACTTCCTGTTCCGTAATGTCCATACCGATAAGCCTCATTATACATCAGAAGTGCGGGTACAATAGTAGAATTGCCGGTTCCGCCGGTAGGTGTCAAAATATATACTGTATCAAAGATTTTCAGTACACCGGTAATGACCATGATGGTTGACATCTTCAGTGGTTCCCACAGCATAGGGATATACAGATATCGGATCTTTTTCCATCCTGTTGCCCCATCCAGACTTCCTGCTTCAAGCACGGAATCCGGAATAGAAGTGAGCCCCGCCAGACATATGATCATATAATATCCAACACTGGTCCAGGTACTTACAATAATCAGACAGATCAAAGATGTCTTAGGATCTACCAACCACTGATGTACCAGACCATCCAGCCCCAGCTTAATCAGAAAGCTGTTCAAAATACCTTTTTCTGTTGGAAAATAAATAAAGTTCCACAAAAGTGCTACTGCTGTGACAGACAAGATCATTGGAATAAAAAATGCTGCCTTAAAAAATCTCTGCCACTTTTTAAAGTGATGGATCAAAAGACCCAGTCCAAACCCGATTGGTACCTGAAGTACTACACTGATCACCATATAAATCAGTACATTTTTCAATGACTGCAGAAAAACGCCATTAGAAAACAATTTTTTGTAATTGTTCAGTCCTACAAATTTCAGTGGGATTGCCTGGATTCCCGGCCAGTCATTAAAGGAAAAATAAATGGACATGATCACAGGAATCACTTCAAAACAAAGATAGATCAGTACTGCAGGAAGCAGAAAAATAAAAATGATTTTTTTATTTTTTCTTATTTTTTCCACAAAATTCTCTCCCTTCACCTGTTTTTGGGTAAAAAGAAGAGAGGCCGCAGCCCCTCCTCTTTCTTTTTGTTATTGCGGACGGTTTGCATCAATGTCTGCCTGAATTGTTGCCGCTGTATCTTCTGCTGTATCAGAAAGCATCATATTCAGGATTCCATTTCTGGATGTATCCACTAATGTAGAGCATGTATCATAATCAAAATATTCACCCACAGAATCAGAAATTGTGCCTGTATACTCTACCATATCCTTAAAGATCTGAGGTGCATCTTCCGGTGCGTCAATATCTTTATACGGAGCCACGCGCATAGCCGCATTCATACGTTCCTGAATTGCATCCTTTGTAGTCATGTATTTTACCAGCTTCAGCGTTGCTTCTTTTTCTTCGTCACTCATAGTCCCTGAAATCATCCAGCCAGAAGTATAAACTACATGAGTATCTTTAAATTCTTCCTTGTCTGTAAAATATGGGAATGGGAAGAAGGAAATATCATCCAGAATCTCAGACTCAGTGTTCAGCATTTCCGGAATGATAGGGCTGCTGTGGGAGATCATTGCCACTTCGCCGGTAAGGAACTGATTCATCTGTGTATTGTAATCCATTCCTTCAAATCCCTCTGCAAAAGCACCTTTCTCTTTCAGATCTTTTGTGATCTGCAGACATTCTACAACGTCCTCATCTGTCCATTTCTTCTCACCTGTACCAAGCTGGATAATGCCTTCTCTGCCGATACGTTTTGCAAGGATGTTATTGAAAATGTGTCCCATAACCCATGTATTTTTGCCACCTACACCAAATGGAGTAATTCCTGCTGCTACCAGCTTGTCAATGGCGTCATAAAGATCATCCATGGTCTGTGGAGTTTCTGTAATACCAGCTTTTTCAAAAAGGGCCTTGTTATAGAAAATAGCGTCTACATTCAATTCATTTGGTAAAGCATAAATTCCATCTGCCCCATATGCGCTCAGATCATAGGTGTCCAATGCTCCATCCAGGAAAGAGTCCTTCCATTCCTGATCTGCATCCAGGGAATCTGTAAGATCCAAAAGAACACCATTCTGCGCCCACTCTGTCAGACCTGCGATTGCCGGATAATAGAAAATGCTTGGTGTCTCACCGGTAGATAAAGCAACCTTCAGTTTGTTATTGTACGCTGCTTCCTCATAGACAGAATCGTTCTGAACCTCAATGTCCGGATTCTCTTCCATAAAGCGGGCAATCTGATCTTCATATACCTTTGCAATTGGTGTATCTCCGCTATCACGGCTCATAAATACTACCTTGGTCTTGTCTCCGTCTGCCAGTGCAGGTACTGCACTTCCCAGTGTCATTGCAGCTGCCAGTGCTACGCTTAACATTGCTTTCCCTTTTCTCATGTTGTAAAATCCTCCTTTTTTATTACATTATTTTTTATAGCTTATTGCTGCCATAAAGTGTCCGTTTACTTTATCAATCTCAAAAAATACTCGGTTTTCTTTCTGAACAAATGGTATCTCTTTCTGATCAGGTACGGAATAGACCTTTTCCACCTTATCCACAGTTTCCACTTCCACCTTCAGGTTCTCCAGTGGAATCACATCTTCCACAATTTCCAGATTCTTACATTTTTTAACAGGTACATAATGAAGAACATGTAAAATATCACGGTTTTCTTTTTCCTGACGCAGCAGATTTACCTGTGTAGTAAATGGCCCATTGTGAGAAACCATTGGCTTTGGAAGAAGCCTTTTCAGTTCATTTGCTATCAGCTTTTTATACCAGGCAGGTGCCCAATTCTGATAGGTAGTAAATACCGGATGGATAAAATATGCCGTCTGTTTTGTTTCCACGATTCCCGGATATTCCTCTTTCCGTCCGGATGGTGAATGAAGATGTGAGCAAAAATGTTCATATGTCCGGTTAAATACCGGTGGGATCACCTTCTGTACAAATTCAGTCTCTCCGGACACTTCTACCAAAGTTCCCTTGTCATACATTACATGCTCTGCATCTGCAAGTCCTGCAGCCAAATGCTCCTTTGGCCAGATAAAATCCGGACTGTATGGAGCTTCTCCTTTATATGCAACCATCAGCTGGTGAAGACCAAATTCTTTTCCATCTGTGCGAAGTCCTGAATGATAAGAAGCAAGTATTTTACCGCCTTTTTCCAGGTATGAAGTCAGTTTTTCTTCCAGCTTTTCATCCACAGGAATCACATCTGGCAGGATCAGAAGCCTGTATTTATCAAAATCAAGAGTGCTGTCAATAAAATCAAACTGATATCCCAGTTCTGTAAGAATCCTTGCTGTTCCTTCAGAAGCTCCTACAATCTGTCCGGCTACACCGGTTGCATAAAACTCCTCAGCTGTAAATACACCGATCTCTGAAAGCGGAACTGCTTCCTTACACCAGGGCTCTTTTGCCTCTACAGAAGCGTAAACCCGTCCAATCTGCCGGTACATATCTTTGTTTAATTTTCCCCAGTAATCCATCTGATCTCCGATGGTACATTTACACCCCTGGGCCAGCATGGAAAAAACCTCATACTCCATAGCTGCTTCATTGCGGAATGCGTGGAAATCGCCCCATTCAGTATGGAAACGGCTGGTAAGTCCCAGACATTCCTTTCCAAAATTTCTCATATATTTTGCAGATACAGGGAAATCCATATATCCCCATTCAACACCTGGCAGTGACTCAAAAGAGAAATAAGAATAGTCATCAATTACCGGTTTATCCAGATAGCCTACATGACCTTTGTTATAGCATACGTGGAAAGAAGCGTTATAAGATTTTGCAAATGCAGTCAGATCACGAACCATATCGTAATAAGTCCATCTTGCAAATTCCTGACGATCTTCTTTTACTGCAGGATTCAGACCCTGTTCCCTCATCAGCTTCTGGCATGTAGGACAGCAACATTCATTCATAAACGCTGCATCATACCAAACACCATCTCCTGGGATTGTTTCCAACACTTCTCCGAACTGCTCTTTCAGAAAATCCCGGTAAGGTGTATTCACACAAAGATTTTTATAAAAGCCTGCTTCAAAATATCCTTTTCCCTTGTAATCCTGAAGTGCTCCATTTTCGTCAATGCAAATCCATTCCGGATGCTCATCAGCCACTCTTTTATTCCATCGGATAGTTGTGTACAGATTTACCTGGATTCCTCGCTTCCGGCAAGCCTGTGCCTGTTCACGAAGAAGATCCTTATGTACCAGTCCCGGATGAATCATTTCCGGAAATTTTTTGGAATTGTAATAGAGATTTCCATGATGTCCACATGAGAATAAAGTGATAGAATTCACATGAGCATCTTCCAGTGTCTGTGCAAATTCTTCTGCATCAAATTCCCCACATACCCCCTGGATTTTCTCACTTGTATGAAAATCCAGATGAATCTGTCGAAATGGGATTTCTTTTTCTTTCATGGATGTTCCTCCTCATTAAGTTCTCATTTCTTATGTTTCTTGAGTTTGTATCTCTCAACTTCTGAACATATCTTATCATCTGGATTTTTCAATGTGAATGTAGATTTTTTGGTCAGACAGGAAATTATTTGGATTCCTCAAAATATTTTGAGGGTGTTATCCCATACTGATTTTTAAAGCTCTTACTGAAATAATAAACGTCTCCATATCCAACTTCCTCAGAAATCTGAAGAAGAGTTTTGTCCGGATACTTCCGGATCATTTTTCTTGCCTCTTCCAGCCGAACGGAAGTAATATATTTGCTTAATGAACAGCCCTGTTCCTTTTTAAAAATATTGCTGAGATAGCTGGCATTTACTCCAATGGCATCTGCTACTAAATTCAGACTCATATCAAATCTGAAAAAATTTTGATCAACAAACTCTTTTGCATCTGATACCTTTTTTCTGGTTGCAGGCACTTTATGGCTTTCCAAAAGAATGCGTCCTCTTTCCAGGATCATCCAAAGGATGTCCCGTATTTCCTCTGTACTGCCGTAATCCTGTAATTTTGCCAAGGCTCGCTGATCCACCTCTACCTGGGTTCCCACATCGATTCCCACTTCTGCCAAATACAGAGAAAAATGTACCAGTATATCCATCGCCACATAATAGGCTGCCTGTTGGGTCACATTTTCCTGTTTCATCCGGTCAAAACATGCTTCCACACAGTCCATATATTCCTGATATGATCGTTTTTTCAAAAGACTGTTAATTGTTTCTGATTCATATGAAATTATTCCCAGAAACGTGGTCATGTCCATTGGTTCAAAAATATGAATTCTTTTTTGCTGTCTTCCCTTTCTTCCTGCTGAATAAGCCTCCTGATAAGCCTCTTTTAATTCTGTAAAAGCAGTTCTGGGCTGACTCGCTCCGCCCCAGAATACAGCACTCTGGTTCATTTCCTCCTGCAGATAGCCCCCCAGAAGCTGTACCTGATATTCCATTTGGTTCTCCCCATATAATAAAAATACTGCATCCTGCTGGTTGATCTCCAAGCACTCATACTCTGGGAAATAATCCTGCATCATATCCCCGATTTCTTCCAGCTGTTTTTCTTTTCCCTCTTTATCCCGAAAGCGTAGAAGGAGGACCACATAACACACTGGTTTCCGAATTCCCAGGATCTGACGAATCCTTTCTTCTTTTTCCATGCCTCCGATGCCGGACAGACATTCCAGCAGATACTGTTCTTTTTGATGCTGGTTGATCTCCTCTCGCATTTTCTGAAAAGAATTATTCTGATGGTGTATCTTTTCCAGCTTTTCCTTACACTTGATCAGTTCCTCTGTCAGTTCCTCCGGATTTACCGGTTTCAACACAAAACTTGCAGCTCCCAAGGACAACGCCTGTTTTGCATATTCAAATTCCCCATAAGCAGTAAGAATAATCACCTGAGTATCCGGCAACACCTGTTTTACTTTTTCCGAAACCTGAATTCCGTTGATGTAGGGGATATTAATATCCATAATCAGAATATCCGGTTTCTCTTCTAGTATTTTATCCAGTGCCTCCTCACCATCCTCTGCTTCCCCGGCAATCTCCAGTCCAAGTTTCTCCCAATTCACTGTCTTTTTTACCAGCTGTCTCTGTAAAAATTCATCATCTACAATAAAAACCTTCATTTCTCATTCCTCCCTGACGGAATACAAATTGTGGTACAAGTTCCTGCTCCTTCATGACTTTCTATATGCAGCCCATATTCCTTGCCAAAATAAATCTGGATTCTTTGTTGTATATTATACAGCCCGTAAGAATACCTTTTTCCACCGCTGTCGCCCAAAAGCAGCTTGTCTATTTTATCTTCAGGGATTCCAGCTCCATTATCCGATACCTGAAGATATACCAGACAACCTTCCTTCCATCCCCGAATCCTGATCAGTCCTTTTTTTCGCATGGCTTTTACTCCATGGTAAATGGAATTTTCCACCAGCGGCTGCAGCGTCAGCTTAACGATCCATTCCCTGTAGATTTCAGGATCAATTTGGATCTCATAATCAATTTTATCACCGTAACGTACTTTCTGAATCTGAATATAATTTTCAATATTGGTGATCTCCTGCTCCACAGGAATCAGGGTTTTACCATCACTTAAAGAAGTGCGGTAAAACATTCCAATAGCATGGATCATGGTAAACGCCTCATCCGTGCAATTCATTTTGATTAGGGATGACACGCTGCTTAATGTGTTATAAAGAAAATGTGGATTGATCTGTGCCTGCAGAGCAGCAAGTTCTGACTTTCGTTTTTCCTTTTGTTCTTTGTAAACCTGCTCCACCAGCCTCTGAATCTGTTCTGTCATTTTATTAAATTCTTCTGACAGCATACCGATCTCATCCTGATACCATACAGGTGCATGAACCGACAGATCCCCTTTTCCAAACCTCTCCATTGTCTGTGAAAGCTTTGTCAGCGGCTTTGTCACGCTATGAGCCAAACGGAAACTTACATATCCACTGATCAGTACCGCACAACCCCCCACTACATACAAAATACGGACGATATTTTTCCCCTGTTTGGTTAGTTCATCCACAGGAGTGATCCCTATCATCATCCAGTCCAGCTTTGGAATCATATCTGTGGTCACTAGGCATCTTTGCCCATCCACCTGAAACACTTTCCCACCTTGCGGCTCTGTCAGTGCCCACTGAAAGTATGACTCTTTTTCGATCATTTTTTTGCTGTCTTCATTATTCTCGATCTTTACATTTCCTTTCTGATCTGTGATCAGATAGCTTCCTGTTTCTCCATATTTTACATGAGTAAAATTACTGATCAACAGTGGAGAGCGGTATTCCGCTATAATATAGCCTTTAATCTTTCCTGTAGCATAATCCCGAAAATAACGGAGAAAAGCAATGCCCGTTTCCTGATATCCTGGTACATTCAACTCATACAGATCCAACCATCTATTTTTTCCCTGTTTTTCCTTAATAATGTCAAAAAACTGACGATACACTGATGCTTTCGACCGAATCCTGTTGGAATTGACCATATCTCCTTGTTCATCAAATACAGAAATGCTGCTGTACTGATCTTCCGGATAAAGAGCATCCAGGTAATCCAGCCTCTGTTCCACTTGTAACTTCTGACGAAGTCTTTTAGCTTCATCTGACTCTTCCTCCAGAAGCCACTCCTGCACAGACTTATCTGTAAGCAAAACCTTAGTGATTCTTTCTCCATCCTCCAAAATCTTCTGGCTGCTCTTTGATGCAACGTCAAATTTCTGTCTGTACCCTTCACCTGTGATCTCCAGCACGGATTTTTCAAAGAAAAACTGCACAACAACTGTCAGTACAAAGATGGAGAGCACGATAATCATAATACTGGTAAATGAAATTTTTTTTGCCAGTGACAGACTATGGTATTTATCTTTGATTTTCTTCAGCATATCCTCTGTCCCCTCATTTCTTTTGTATTCGACTTTTCTGGTATCATCATATACACAAAAAGTTGGTTTCTTCAACTGTTTTTTTCCAGTTGATATAAAAAGTCAGCCTGCTTTCACAGGCTGACCACATAATGCTAAATATTCTATTGTTTATAGGTGGCTTCCTTCCCTGAGGACGCACCCGTCAATGGCCCGGATTCCATTAATTACTTCTTCATAGGTGTTATACATTTCCTTCCAGTCATCGGAGGCATCCTCAGAATACTGACTAATGGTTGCTGTCAGGTCATACTGCTTGCCATCCAAAGCTTCAATCCGTCCAAGATAGCCTTGCCATACACTGTCAAGAGGCTGATCCGTCCCATCATAGACCCGAACCTCCAATGTGAGCACTGGTACGTCTTCACAATAATAAATCAGCTTATAGCCACCGTTTTCCGTTTCTTCTGTCTCATAATGGCAAAGATATTTCCATCTTTCCGGGGTAAGTACCTGAAAAAAATCTGTACTGGCCATATCTATCCGTTCTGCATATATCAGATCTGCTGTTTTAATCAGTTCCACATTTGCCTTTTTAATATTATCGTCATAATCCTTAGGCTCTGTCAGAATAAATAAGCCAAAGGAATAGTCATCTGTCAGGCATACCAGAGCATCAATTTCCCGGTCCTCATCATTGATGGAGCCCTTGTATTGATAGCGCATTGCAGGATAGGATGCTATCGTCATGGCTTCTTCATAAGCAATAGATCCATTGCCCGGGTAATATTCTGCCATGAAATCCTCTGGTGTGGAAACGGTATTTTCAGGTTCATTTTTTACTTTTAAAAGAACCGCCATGCTTTTATTTTCATTGACAGAACGAATCTCTGAATAACCTAATTTACCATCTGGCATAGATTCCATGATCGTATCTTGCAGTTTGAAATCTGCCAGCATGTAAAGCTCTCCTGTTTTTTCTGCTTCCTGATCCTCTGAATCACCGGCTGACGTCTCCGACGCTGTGTCTGCTCCATGATCTCCTGATGCCTTCCCTGAGATTTCACAAAGCTGTCCATTATCATCAATATAATACTGGTCTGTGGATCCGATATAGTAATCATCGTCCCCCTGTTCAAACCACACACCACCCTTTCCATCATAGTGATAATGTGGCTCAAAATAGCCTTCCTCTTCTGTCCATCCTGCATTATTGGCTTCCATCCATTCTCCGCTGTCAGGATCCTGTCCGTAATTCCCTTCCCCGATATATTCGTCTTCTGTACCATTGCGATACCAGAAATCTCCGTTCTCATCCTGCCAGATATACTGACCTTCATCTGTAGGTGCGTCTGATGCATAGACAGCTACAGGCGCCAGAATAAATGTTGCCGCACATATTGCGAATATTTTCTTTCTTTTGAGCATAATTTTCTCCTCCCCGTATACAGAAAAAACTCATCATATATTAAGCATACGGTGAGTCTTACTGAAAAGCAATTAACTATTGGTTAATTACATGTTTAGCTGATCCAAAAGCTTTTTTCTTTTAATCCGGGTATCCCCTTCAATATGAAGTTTGGAATAAATCTGATTAATATATTGCTTGATGGTCCCCTCAGATAAAAACATCTGAACCGCAATCTCCTTATTAGTTAACCGTTCTGACATCAGTTCTACGATCCTCAGCTCCTGCTGTGTGAGAATACCAAATTGTGCAGGATAGGCTGCCTCTTTACAAAGCATTTCCCTTTGCCGTTCAAAGCCTTCTCCAAGCCCTATAATCCGCTTGATAAACTGCATTTCCTTTGCCGGGGCTGCTTCTGCAAATGTCATCGTTTCTTTATATGATCCGCTTTCCTGCCGCTTCTCTGCAAGCAGCAGTCTTTCTCTCAGCAACTCCGATATATAGGGATAATTCTCTGCAAAAGGCATCAGGAGCTGATCCGGAATCGCTTCCTTAAAGGCCTGTGAAATACACCTTCTGGCTTTTTCACGCTTTCCAAGCTGCTCATAGGCTGCTGCTGTCTGAATCTCAATATATAACGCTACAAGTCCATAATGAAAATTCCGGCACATTTCCAAAAGAGTATCACTTTTCCCGATCACCTTAATATATTCTCCCTGGGCCAGATAAACCTGATTCTCAATCATCTCCATCATAGGCCTGCCTGGTGCCAGAAAGTTCACCTGATAAAGCATATGCTCACGAAAAAGAGAGGGAATCCGATCATTAACACCTGCTAACGCATAATAATATCCACATGCACTGTCAAAAAGATTCAGCCATGCTGTATTATGCCTTTTAAGAATCTCTTCCCGTCTTTGCTCTATGGTCTGCCTGACTGAAAAGCCTGCCAAAAGAGCCAGCCTTAATGCAAGAAAATCGCAGCACAGTCTTATATTTTCCTGATTGTTTCCTTCAATATGCGAATAAACCTGCTCCAGTTCTATCTGTGCATCCACCATATGTCCCTGCATATATTTTGCTTCTGCAGCCATCAGCATTTCCGCACCCTGCCCATGTCCATTGGTAATCTTGTAGTAATGAGGCATACACTCATTCATTTCCTTCAACTCCTGATCCAGGCTGCCTGCGTCCCTGTGAAACATCATAAGGACAGACGGAGAACCAAACGTCCATCCACCATTACTTTGAATACTGATGGCAGGACGTGACATCTGGGCGCTTGCGCTGCGATGCAGCTGGCTCATTTTGGAAATATCATTGTACATCAGAAAGCTTAAGATAAGATCGCATTCCCCTAACAGATTTCCACGTTCTTCTCTGGTCATTTCTGTATGCTCTTCCACCGACTGAAGCAGTATTTCTTTTAATTTCATCATTTGAGGAATCTTTTTCCAGTTAAACATACTTCGCATCAGAACCAGAATAGCAAAGGGGTGTTCTTTTAAAATCTCCTCAGGGCATTCTACAAGCAGCTCTTCCACAGTCTCTGGCTTCAATGATGCCAGCAAAATCCCTGCATCCTTTTGTATCACTTGAAGCATTGCATGAAAATTACCACTCTTCTTATAGGAAGACAGGGCATGGATGTACAGCCCTTTATCCTCATACCAGGCTCCATAGCGATTCAGGTACAGAGTCTGCTTTTCCTTCTCAAATGATGAAAACAGCTGCTCTGCGCACTCCTTCATCATATGATGAAAGCGGAAAATACTACGGTCCGCAAAATAGCTGACAAAGGCATTTTTTTCTGTCATAGAGGAAAGAATATCTTCTGCATTCTCCATGTCTGTAACTGTCCTTGCCATCTCTGCGGTAAATTCATCTGCCAGTCCCATCACCGCCAGAAAATTCTGCTGCTCCTCAGTTAAAGGCCGGATCATGGTAGATACAAGCATTTTATAAATATCTGCCTTTTTATCTGGAAAAGTACCATATTCCTCTAAATAGCAAAAATTCAGATAAACAGCTGAAAACCATCCCTCGCTGGATCTAAACAGCTTATCCAGCTGCTGTTCACTTAGTTCCATCCCGCATTTTTGCGCATAAACCATTAGCTCCTTCTCGTTCAGACGCAAATGGCGCAAGCTGATCTGATTTAGATTTCGTCCAAGCCGGATAACTATTCTGTCAGAAAAGATCTGCTCACGGCTGGATATGATCAAATGTACATTTTCCGGAAGCCTGCTGCCAAGTTCTCCAAGATAATCCGCAGCCTTCCTGTTTGCCAGCAAATGAAAATCATCAATAAAAATATAACTGTCCGTTTCTCCTTTTAAGGTACGACAGAGCAGCTCTGATAAAAATGCTGCTGACGCTTCATCTGTAGGGCATTCACAGTCATCCAGCATATCATAGCCGGCATAGGAAAAAGCGCTTTGCACACTCTTCCAGAAAACAGGCAGGCTGTCAGAATAGGTGCTGATCCTAATTACATCTGTGTTTTTCTTTTTTTCCATTCTTGCCAGATACCAGCTTACGGCTGTTGTCTTCCCATATCCCATAGGCGCTGTTACAGTAGTCATCACACATTGTGAGATAAGGACCAGACTGTTCTTTAAATAATCTGATATGTATATATTCCTAAAATCTTTCTTCAACCTTTTTAGTCCTTTTGTATTTCTTTTTTTCTATTATACAGGTCTTTCCTCTCTTTAAGCAAGCCTTCTCTGGTCATACCTGAATATTTATAAAACAAGGCGCCTGCCCTGGTTATTTCCAGAGGAAGCGCCTCGTTGATTTTTTTTAGTTTTTAATTATTCTTCTACAACCTCAAGTACATCCATTGGACATGCTTTTGCACAGATACCGCAGGCAATACACTTGGATGCCGGATTGCCTTCTGTCTTTACAATCAGGCCAAACGGACATGCTTCTGCACATTTGCCGCAGCCAGTACATTTCTTCTTGTTGATCATATATACGCCTTTTGCGTTCTGTGTGATCGCTCCTTCTGGACATGCCTCTGCACATTTTCCACATTGTGGACATGCTACTGGACGAACAGTCTTTTTTTCTGTAATCTGAAGACATGCTTTGTCTGGATCAAATTCCTTATAAAATGCCTCTGAACAGGCACGTACACATTCCAGACATGCCATACAGGTACTGCCCTTTTTAACTTTCAGTTTCTTCATGATGTAATCCTCCGTGTTTTTTTCTATTATTTTAACATTAATGTAAAAATTTCTCAATAAAAACATATCTGCTGATAACAGTGACCGTACAATGAAATCCACCACAGATTCCAGTTATTCAACTTCCTTGTATTCCTTCCTCTGACAGAAATGCTCGGATCTCTTCCGGCGTCAGCAGCGCATAAATACTTTTGTGAAAGGTTGCTGCAACTTCCAGTTCACCATAATACCCGGTACGTACATCGCAGTTTCCATGAAGTGCTTTATCCAGGGTTATTTTCAGATCATTTCCTTGGGGACTGTCCATAAAATGTTTCAGCATCCGACAGCAGGTGTGGGTATTTTCGTAATAACGTCGGTATGCAGGATGAAATTCCCGCATCCATCCACTAGATGAAACACAGAAAAGTGCTACCGGATGAATAACCGGCTGGTACAGAAGATTCCATTTTTCCTGCTGCAATGAATCTGACGCAAATGCAAGAAGGGAGTGCTTCAATTCTTCTACAAAATTCGGATACTCTGCTTCCGTCAGGGAAATAATTTTCTGGTTACGGAAATATTGATTAATATTGGTTGCATCAATTTGCTCAGGTGAAAGAGATTGCAGATACCGTGACATGGTTTTCAGATCCGTTTCCGCATGTTCCAGAGTATGATTAGTGATCTTTTGCCAAAGAAACTGCTGATATTCTGTCACAGGTGTGTCAAGATAAGCCATCCAAAGATACTGGGCCAGCAGCTGGGCATCTCTGGTTTTCATCTGATACCTGACCGAATCATCTGGATGAAAATGGGTTTCCTCAAGCATATCTGTCAATTGATCCAGAGACTGACAAACAGGCAGCTGGCTGGCCAGACGATCCATCTCACTGATTGCCTTCTGGATAGACATCAGCTGCTTCTGCAAAACATTCAACTGCTTATGCAAGTAAAATGGCGTTGTGCGAGGCTGCTTCAATATAGAGCGGATATCTGCCAGCGGAAGATCTGCTTCTCTCAATTTACGGATGAGAAAAAGCTTCTGTATATCTTTTTCTGAAAAATCATGATATCCGTTTGTGGGATTGACACGGGGAGTGATCATATTCTGATCAATATAATAATAAATGGTCCGCCGCGATAAACCTGTTTTTTGAATTACTTCCTGTATTCTCATCCTGATCTCCTCAAAAGTGTTCACCTGGTGTACGCTTTTTTTATTTATTATACCTTGTGTACCAAAAGAAATCTATAAAATTTGTAAAATTCACCTGAAATCAATTCCGTCAAAGGGAATTGAGATGAAACTTTTTGTGAATAATTTAACATTGACTATCCACCAACTGCACCCACTATAATAAAATCAAGAAAAATCTAAGATGAGGTGATAAATTATGTTAAAAAATAAAGTTGCAATTGTCACAGGTGGAACTCGCGGAATTGGCTATGCTGTGGTAGAAAAATTTTTACAAAATGGAGCAACTGTAGTATTATTCGGCTCCCGGCAGGAAACAGTAACAAAAGCGGTGGCTTCCTTAAAAGAGAAAAATGAGAACTGGGAAGTTTCCGGTGCATGGCCAACCCTGACGGATGCTGACTCCATGACAGCTGAAATGTCCAAGATCAAAGATAAATATGGCAGAATTGACATTCTGGTAAACAATGCTGGTATTTCTGACAGTGCATCTATTGAGAAATATACTGCCGATCATTTTTCCAAAATCATGGATCTGAATGTAAATGCTGTAATGAACGGGATCCTTCCGGTGGTGGAGATCATGAAGCAGCAGGGCGGCGGCTGTATTCTGAATACCAGCTCCATGGTAAGTATCTGTGGACAGCCCAGCGGGGTTGCCTACCCAACCAGCAAATGCGCTGTGAATGGTCTTACCTGGTCTCTTGCCAGGGAATTGGGGCCTTTCCATATCCGCGTGAACGCTGTAGCTCCTGGAATCACCAGAACCGATATGGTAGCCGCACTCCCAAAAGAAATGATTCAGCCGCTGATCAACCGGATTCCTCTGCGCAGAATCGGTGAAACTGAAGATGTCGCTAATGCATTTCTGTTCCTGGCAAGTGATATGGCCAGCTACGTCACAGGGGAAATCCTGTCAGTTGACGGTGCAATGCGCTCCTGAGGAAGACTCTGCGTTACGCAGAGTGCTCCCCACCCCACCTCATAATTCGGATATTGTTTATACTCTGGCAGGGGTCTGGCGCCGCGGCGCAGGTATGCTTTTACTTTTTCCCCATACAGATATGGATCATTGCCTTTTATGATTCCCCATTCCATCAGAAGCGCAGCTGATCCGGAAACAAAGGGAACAGCAAAGGAAGTTCCTGTATAGCTTCCATAGTCTCCGCCAGTCCTGGGGGCGGTTATACCCACACCAGGTGCTGTCAGATCCGGTTTTCCATATGGAAGTTCACTGCTTCCCCTTCCGGAAAAGGCGGCATATGACAAAAGCCTGGAATCATATGCACCCACGCTGATCAGACGCCTGGCAGTGGCTGGTATGGTAAGCGTTCCATGTACTCTTGGCAGATAGAAGCCAGTTCCCGGATTCAGGGTTTTCCCACCTGGAAGCCATAGAAAATAATCACCATTCTTTACATTTATTCCTTGTAAAACAAGCTTCCACACACCACTGTCCACATAAAGAGCATCAGGCAGAAATTCAAAATAAATTTCCTGAGTCACATGATAGGGAGCCGGTTTTCCATAATAGATCAGCAAATTTGTATTTCCGGCCCGCCATCTTTGCGCTCCCATCCGTTCTTCCAACGGCCCTATGCGGATTCCTGATGGGTTTTCCACATAAATCTTTATTTCATCCTCATATGCCTTCCATAATTGCAGATTTAATGCAGGTTCATAAGGCCCAATTCCCAATTCGATCTCCTGGATCTCTCTGTTTTCCAGTTTTCCTCCAAAATGCAGGGCATCATCTCCATTATTCCCCATTCCTGTACAGATCACGTTTCTGCCCATAGCAGATACACTGTCCAGATAGGTTTCCAATAAAGAATCGCCCTTATGTGACCATTATAACTAAGGGATTTTTTCATCTACTACCATAAACATAAATTATAAGACTGATATACCGCAAATCTTTGCAGAATATCAGTCTTCCCATGTAAATATATTCCTACCAATCAATAATCTCAAACATTTCCCTTATATTTGATCCCCTTTTATTTTCATTATCCCAAATCACGTCCGTCTTTGTTATTCGAATATCAAAATTTGACTTATTAATATTATAACTGTTTTTAACAATATATTCTTTTAACCTGTCCAACATAATGTTATATGAATTTCCTTTTGTATTAAGATATTCATAAACGTCTTTTTTAGCCTTAAAATTATCAATATTTTTAAATCCCAACGTCTGCTCTATAAATTTTTTTACATCCTGTCCTTGATATTCAAGGATATGCAAACACGCAATATACTCGAAATCAGGGTTATCTAATATAAGAAAATGAGGAATCCTTTTATTACTATTTTGCAACTTACAGTATTCTATTATTTCTTTTAGCTTTGCCAACTCTCCTGGGTGTTTTTTTACACGATCATAATCAATAACAATAAATTTCGCCAAACAATTATTATTAGCTTCTTTTTTTATCACTTCTAAAAAGTTCGAATACCCGCCACCATGCATATTAATTGGTTTAAGTGCTAGTTCTACGCCTTGATTTAATCGCATTGTATCAATATAATTGTACTCTGTATCGCCCTCACAGAATACAATAAATTTTTTTCTTAGCTTTCTTTTTTCCCTACTCAAACGCAGTGCCTCCTAAAATCCCCTTCATATAAAATTCATATATCTTTGTTGTTTCATATCTTATCTCTGGAAAATCTGCCAAAGAATACAATTCAGAATTAAGGGTATCCCGATTTTTTGTCACGAAATAAATTTGTTCTTTCATATAATTCT
The DNA here is from genome assembly GCF_040929965.1 of Blautia sp. 1033sp1_1033st1_G9_1033SCRN_220408. NCBI lineage: Bacteria > Bacillati > Bacillota > Clostridia > Lachnospirales > Lachnospiraceae > Blautia > Blautia sp. 1033sp1_1033st1_G9_1033SCRN_220408. The sequence continues at coordinate 101,988 of NZ_JBFKZO010000012.1, forward strand.
TTAAATCCAAATGTAAGATATTATGACTTGAAAAAATGAACTGTCCCCGGTGCTTGTTTCCATTAATAAATGCAACAATTCTCTCAGCCAAAATAGGATTGATAACCCGATCCATTTCATCTGCAAAAACTGTTTTATCCTCATATACAACCCTAAAAAGTTGAACTGCCCATGCAAAAAATTCTCCAACTCCTCCAGAATCCATGCCAAGTTCTCTTGAAAAATATTTTCCATTTTTCATTTTTCTAACAACTTTGGTTTTTCTAAAAGGTTTTTCATCGTCAATTTCAATATTGCAAATACTGTAGTCTACCATTCTCAATATATCTAAGAAGCGATTATCTTTTATGATTCTCAAATCGTCATCTTGCGTTTGGAGGTTCTTGTAAAGATAGTAGTTAAAATTTTTACTTTCTACTATCAATTCTTCGTTCATCCAATTAACAAACTCGATTGCATACATGTCTCCCAAAATAGCCAGTTTAGATACAAAAAGGCCTAATTCTCCTTTGTTAAAAAAAGACTGATCCAAAATTTTTTTAACGTTTTCATCGCAATTATCCATATTTAAATCATATGAAGCCGCAATAGATTTTTTTTCTTCCATTCTATTTAACTGTTCTCTTTTTACATGAATAACCACTTTTTCCTGATTACTTTTTTTGCTTCTATAAGTAAGTTTCTCTTCTACAATACAAAATTCATCAATTTGTAGATTATAATGATATATTAGTTCACTTTTTCCGATAATACAAATATCAAATTCTTGCTTTGTATTGCTTTGAGCAGGACACTCTGATTTTAAGTTATTAACGTTAATTAACGGACGATATGAATGCTTTGCTTTAGTATCTTCAAACATACTTTTTAAATATGAAAGACTATTAATAAAATTAGTTTTTCCTCCTGCATTTTCACCAATTACAACTGCTACTTTCAATACATCATACCCTGCATCTGTTACTACATAATTATCTGGAAAACGATTTTTCACCTTATTACTCGGTGCAAGTAACTCAAACTCTGCATTTTCATCGAAAGAACAAAAATTATTAAACTTATACGATAATAGCATTTAGCACCTCCAAATTTTATTTTTGTTTTTATTATACTATTTTTCCAGTTAAAATCAATTATATTCTTGTAACAAAACATTTTTTTGTTTTAATCTCCGTTTTTATTCATACTTCGCAATATAGTTTAATATATTTCCGTATATTACACTGCCCTTTTCTCAACTGGATAAGGGGATTGATACTTAAATACAATATCAATGCTCTTATCTCCGTTCACAACAATTTTCTCAATCAATTCTGTCACAATTTCTCGCGTCACTTCGGATAGCGTTCCATATTTAATAAATTTCTCTATCCAGTTCTCATAGGATTCTTCTGCCTCTCCAAAGCTGTCTTTTTCCTGTTCTGCCATCTGGATTTTCTCTCTGATAACTTTATCCTGCTTTTCATATTCTGCTTTATAGGAAAGATATTCTTCTTTGTCCAGAACACCATCCACATAATTCTCATACGTCTTCTTTTTGTATTTCTGAACTGCTGCAAGCTCTTTTTGCAGTTGTTCTATCTGCTGTTCCGCTTCTGCACATCGTCTCTGCACCTCCTTTCTGCGGTCTGCTGCCTTTAGTATTTCATCCTTATCACTTTCTTTCAGTGCCAGTTCCGCCTGTCTCTGGATTTCATTTATTACAATGAAATCCAGTATCTCTTTCTTAATAAAATGAGAATAACAAATTGTGTTTCCCTTTTTATGGTAAGTTCCACACTCATAGCCATCCCTGCAGGTAACACGCTGAAGATTATATCCACAGTCCCCACAGACAAGAATTCCTGCGTACGGATTCACCTTTCTCACTTCACTGTGAAAGCCCGGTGTTCTTGTTCTTTTCTTCATAATTTCCTGTACCTGTTCAAAAGTATCCTTGCTGATAATTGCTTCATGCATTCCCTCAACAATATATTGTTGTTCCTCTGGAATGTAATAGTATTTTTCCACTTTATATGATATTTTTTCTGACTTATGCTGTACCATAGCACCTGTATAAACTCTGTTTCGTAAAATCACATTGATCGTAGGATACGCCCATCCTTTTCCGCCGGATTTTTCCAAAGCATTCGTATAGTTCAATCCCTGAACCTTTCTTTTATACTCTGATGGTGTCATAATACCTTCCTGATTCAGCTTTCTCGCAATACCATCTCTGGAATATCCCGCCAAACTCATATAAAAGATTCTCCGAACTACCTTGGCAGCTTCTTCATCAATAAGAAAATGATGCTTATCTGCCGGATCTTTCATATAGCCATACGGAGCAAAGCCCGACATAAACTGCCCACGTTTTTTCTGTGCAGAGAGGGCTCCCCTGATCTTCTTGGATATATCACGACTGTACATATCATTAAACAGCGTCTTAAACTGTGCCAGTTCTTCATTACTGTGATGAGCAGAATCCACGCCATCCAGAATTGCAATGTATCGGACTCCCAACGATGGAAAAACACGCTCTATGTAATTACTTGTCTCAATATGCTCACGTCCAAGACGGGAAATATCTTTTGTAATCACACCCTGTATTTTTCCTTTGTAAATATCTTCCATCATCCGCTGAAATTCCGGTCTGTTTGCAAAATAAAGTCCGGAATAACCATCATCAATATAAATATCAGCGATTTCCAGATCATTTGACTTACCTACATATTCTCGAATCAACTTCATCTGATTCTCAATACTCTCACTGATTTTATTCTCCCCGTCATCCTTTGACAGACGACAATATGCAGCCATCTGATACATCACATCACCCCATCTTTCTGTATTGTTACATCCACTGAATTATTCTCCGAAGCAAACTTAAAATAAATGTCTATCTTCTGATCCGGATAAACATAAATTTTATTAATCAGTTCTTCAAGTACTTCTCTGGTCAACTGTTTTACCGTCAGTTTTCCCCGACTAAAATTGTTCAGCCATACCTTTGTCGTATTCACAGCAGTCTGCTGTTTCTGTTCTTCCTGCTTCAGCTTTTCCAGTTCTTTCTGATATTGTCGATTCTCATTTTCATACATCTGCTTTAATTCCAGAAATTCTTCCTTGGAAAGAATTTCATCCATGAGTTGTTCATATGCCCGTTTCCTGTATTCTGTATTTCGCTCTATTTTTGCCTGCAAACGGGTAATTTTACTATCTACTTCCGGCTTTCTTTGCCCAATCTGAGTTTCCAGATTTTTCAGATCTGTGCGCATTTGTTTCAACTGTTGATTGATAGCAAACACCACTAATTCATCCAGTTTTTCAAACGTAATATGATTCAGTTCACAGTAATTCTTCCCCATCTTTTGATGGAAACCGCACATATATCCATCATAACCATTATGTGATGCCAGATATCTCTTACGCATAGCGGTTTTGCATTTTCCACAAAACAGTAATCCTACATACTTATGTGGTTCCTTATTTCTGTCAAAATACGAAATTCGTCGTTCCTGTCTGATCTGCTGAACTTGATCAAATTCTTCTTTGGAAACAATTGCTTCATGTGCATCTGGTACCAATTCCATTTCTTCCAATGGAATTGCCTTTTTATATTTAAGTTTATAAGATGGTCTGTTAGATTTTCTGATTACAACGGCACCGGTATAGATCGGATTCTTCAGAATCCCACGCACAGTAGCCGGTGTCCATAATCCTTTACCCACGTCCCAGGCATAACCGTTTTTTAAAACTTCTTTTTTATATTTTGCCGGGCAGGGAATCTGATCCTCATTTAAAACCCGACAGATTACACTACAGCCAAATCCATTTCGATACATCTTGTATATTCTTCCAACTACCTCTGCGGCATAAGGATCAACTTCCAGATGATTATGAACTGTCTCGCTCTTTATATAACCAAACGGTGGTTGTTTCGGTGTGTATTCACCCATGCTTCTTTTCGTTTGGATTGTAGTTTTTATCTTTCTGGATGTATCTCGCAGATACATGTCATTAAATAAAGTTTTAATTTCCAGCAGCTCATCATAAGTACTGACCATTGAATCGTAATTATCCAAAAGAGAAACTACTCGAATCCGTTTCTCAGGAAAATATTTGCCCAGATAATAATTGGTATCAATATGCTCTCTTCCAAGTCGTGATACATCCTTGAAAATCACCATATTGATCGTCCCCAGTTCAATATCTGCCAGCATTCTTCTGAATTCTGTTCTGTCAAAATTGCTTCCGGAAAATCCATCATCTGCATAAACTCTTGCTTCTGTAATATCATTCTGTTCTGCAATATAATCCCTTGCCATCTGGATCTGAGAGTGAATACTGTTGCTGTATTCACCCTCTTTGTTTTGCTCCTCAATAGAAACACGGCAATAAATTCCTGCCTGATACATTCTATTCTTCCCCTCTTTTCATTTGTCTTACATAGTCATTGTCTTTCATTGTCTTTATCTTACAATAGGAATCATAGAAAATCAACCTGCAATTTTTCGTTCTGCCAGATTCTGAATGCATTGTGATAACGTTTTATCGCCATTAAAGTGGACTCGAACCTGATATCCTGCATGTTCGTAGCTTACAGCTTCTTTCTGGATTTCTTTTTCTGCTTCCAGATTTTCTATATTCCCAGAACTAAACCGTGTATTCATGCTATATGCCTCCTTCAACATACAGACTTCTTTACATCCTATGCCGGCAGGATTGTACAAAAGTTCTGTATGAATTGAATTCAGCTTTCGAAAGCCTGATTATATTCTAAATTCTTATTGTATAAACCACATTGAATTGAAATTGACAGCAAATTGAGTATTTTTTAGTTGCGTTTATTCATATTTTGCACCAATGTTCTATTGTCCAGAACTTATGTTCGTGTTATAATTAAAAAAATTCAGTACAACCATCAAAAATTTACGAAATACGAAAGGGGAATTGCTTTTGGATCGATGCGATTTTTCATCTATCAGCACCTACTTAAAAAATCATATCAGCGAAAGTAATCAAATGAGTCAGCCTGATTTTTTATACGAATTATTTGAAGATTTTATGG
>NZ_JBFKZO010000013.1:0-94510 GCF_040929965.1 Blautia sp. 1033sp1_1033st1_G9_1033SCRN_220408
CTTAGTTATCTCTCGTCATTACTGTTTTAAAGTTCATTCACTCAAACAATGAAGTTCGGTTTTTAAAAACCAAACCGTACTCTCACTAAACTCAGCTTCGCTTCGTCAAGTGATCGTAGTGTAAAAGAATTTTCGAGAATCGTATGTGTTTCACTGTTTAGTTATCAATGTTCATTGTTTCTCACTGTCTCTCGACAGCTTATTTAATTTATCATATCTTCTTTTGTTTGTCAATAACTTTTTTAAAGTTTTTTCAAACTTTTTCGAGAAGTTGATATCTGTCATTCTGTTTCAACGACTGAATTACTTTATCACAAGTTCAGTCATTTGTCAACATTGATTTTATATTTTCTGAAAACTTACTATTTTTTCAGTTGTCCAGAAACATTTTCTTGCGACAGCTTGTTTACTTTACCACACCCAAAAGCATTCGTCAAGCACTTTTTTATAAAATTTAAAATATTATGTTTTTTATATTTTTCTCGCAGAATATTACTTGTAACCTGAAAATAAATCTATTCTATTACTGATGCCTGAATTCCTTGGGCGTCATATGAAACTGTTTTCTAAAGCATGAAATAAAATAGGATGAGTCGCTAAATCCAACATACTCGCCAATCTCGCTGATGCGTAAGCCGCTATTTTTTAGTAATTCGGCTGCTTCCTTCAAACGAATTGTAAGTAAATATTTAGAAAAAGTCTCTCCTGTAGTAGCTTTAAAAAGCCGGCTCAGATAGGACGCATTCATAAACAACTGCCGTTCTGCAAGATCCTGTAACGAAATCTGCTGCTGATAATTCTCTTGTACATATTTGATAACCGTATCCACAATGCCCGAAGCATCATTGCTTTCTTCAAATGGAACGCTCATACATTTTTCCAATTGGCCGATAATGAAATTCTCTAATTCCCTCATACTGTAAAATCGGTACAAATCATAGGATCTTTCCTGTACTGAAAAACCAATGTTTCCCCATATGTTTCCGGCTTCAGCAGAATATATGCTTATAGTACTTAATATATCTGCAATTCCCTGATACACAGGATCTAAGGATTTTAGATTTATAAGGCGTTTATCATTAAAAAGTCCATGAACGATTTCATTTACTCTATTAGCATTGTTCTTTTGAAGTTCCTTTTTCAGCCCAATTTTCTGTCCTTCCGTAAATAAAACTGTAGAATCATTTTCAATATCTGAATAAAAAAAGATTTCATTCCAACCTTTTATCAAGCGCAGATTGATCGCCTCTATCGCACTTTTATAGGCAGTAATAAATTCTGATTTTCCACTCATTATGTCACTGATTCCAACGGTAAACCGGAAATTGACTTGGAATCCAATATAAATCGCAATACTGTTCATCAGCATTCTAATTTCATTTTCAGAGAGGGCTTTACACTGATCTGATAACACCAGCACCCACTCATGGCCTGTAGGAAAATGCCAAAGTACAGTTTGTACTACATGAAGCACCTGCCATTTCTTAAGTAATTCATGCATCTTCTTCTGCTGTTCTTCGTTATTATCATTGATCTGAATGACTGCAAGGCGGTATTTCTGCCAGGCATTATTATCCGGCACGTTTTCAATCAAACGATTCAGTAATTTCTCATTGGATACAAGCTGTCTCACTGATAATTGTTGTTTGGAAAATTCCAAGATGTCTTCCTCTTTTTGACGGTTCTTGGAGATTTCCTGTTGTTTTTTTCTGCTGATAATACGATCCACTGCATCAAGTAAAGCTGCCTGTTCAATAGGTTTTGTCAGATAGTCCTTTACCTGATATTGGATTGCCTGCTTGGCATAGGAAAATTCGGCATAACCAGATACCAGGATCACCTGTGTCCTGTATTTCTTTTCCATGATGCACCTTGATGTCTCCAATCCGTCAATGTCCATCATCCGAATATCCGTGATCAAAATGTCAACATCACCATCCGTTCTATTCAGATAATCTAGAACCTGGGCACCTGAATCAAACTCTCCAACAATTTCTATCGGAATATCTGAACGCAAAAGCATACTGGCAATTGCTTTTCTTGCAAGGATTTCATCATCCGCCACTACTATTTTCATTTTATATTCTGCCTCTGCGCCCATACCGTCAGCTCCTTTCCGAATCTATTCTTTTTAAATCCAGATAAACCTCTGTATTTCTGTTTTTCTTTTCAATGTGGACACCATAATCCGGTCCATAGAACCCTTTGATCCGTGCATTTACATTTCTAAGTCCGATTGTTTCCCATTCAGCCTCATCAAATTCATCTCCTGGAACATAAGATGCATTCTCAGATTCCAAGATATGATTCCAATATGTAACATCCTGTTCCGACATTTGATTTCCATTATCCCATATCACAATTTTCAGGTCATCTTTTTCACTGAATACATTAATTCCAATTTTTCCACCAGTGCGTACATTTTTCAGTCCATGGTTAATGGCATTTTCCAGCATAGGCTGAAGCAGAAACTTCAGCATACTCATAGATTCAAGACCTTCCTGCACGAAAAATTCCACAGTAAACATATCTTGAAAGCGAATCATTTGAATTGCCAGATAATCCCTGGCATTTTGCAATTCCTGTGAAACCTGAACGATTTCCCCTCCTTTCACATTGTAACGCATAATCCGTGAAAGGCTACCTGCCACCTGGCAGACACTGTCGATGCCTTCAATGCAGCCAATTGAATGAATGGTATTTAAGGTATTATAAAGAAAATGAGGATTGATCTGATATCTGAGCATCTGCATTCTCAGTTTTTGCTTGGCAATCTCGGAAGCAATCTCTTTCTCTTTGCTTTCATTTATACAAATAACCATTTCATTGTAGTTCTGAATCAATCTCCCCACGTCATTCTCATATGTTGCCGTATTGTCTGGAATCAATTCCAAATGTCCGTTTTTGCTTTTAGATATTGTATCATCTATAACCTTGAGCGGCTGACTTATAAAATATGCCAGTAAATAACTTACAACCAGAAATACAACTGCCAATCCAATCATCAGATACAAGATATCACGCATACTGTTGAATGCGTTTTCATATAAAGCATTTTCAGACTGATATTGTATAATACTCCATCCGGAGGTGTCATTTTGTATTGCTGTCAGCAAATAATATCCCTGATCTATCTTAATCCTTTGGAATGTATCATTTCCCATCAGGAAATTCCTTGTCTGGTTTCTGAACCGTTCCAATGATTCCGGATCATCATTCAGGGACATTTTAGATGAAGGTGACTGATAAATCAGTCCATGATCATTCAAAACTGCAATACCTGTACTGTCAGCCTTTTTTGCGCCATCATCCAGAACTTCACATATGGTACTGAAATTAATATCTACTGCCAAAAGCCCCAAGCATCTTTTCGTACTATAATCATATAGATACGACAGCATTGTCACAACTCCATACTTTAAAAGATCAATCTCTTCCTCAAAAACCTCAAGGTAAACGGTTTTGCCAATGCTGTCCAACTGTGTTTTTTCTGCTATATCAACTATCCTGCTTCTATATTCATCACTTACATAACCAAGAGTACTGTAAGTTTCATCCTCTGCAATAATGGTCGCCCTGATAATATTCGGGTTGAATTCTACCGCATGCTTCATCGCTCTTTCCATATATCGGATATTCTCCCAGCGCTGATGAATAGGCAGTTCACGATTATTCTCTCGCAGAATAGACTTGTACTTCTCATCATACATCTGGATGCTTTTCAGCTGATCCGCACTTGTCAGTATTGTAGTCAAAAGAGTATTAATGTTCTCATTCAACTGAGTCATATAACGGATGTTTTCCCTTTGGATATCGGTGATGGTTTGTTTGCAGAACAGCAGGAAAATACACCCAATCAATATCCAGAGCACACAAAATGATGCTATCATCTTCCCTCTTAATGAACGTCTGCAAAACCACTTTCTCACCACCACATATCCTTTCATATTACACAATGAATTATTTCGTTACTCTCTTACAAACATGTTACCACTTCCATTAATTTCATGCAATGCTCAATCAGCTCTTTACAGCGCCTTGTGTCAACCCATCCACAATGTAGCGTTGCGCAAAAATATAAACCAGAATAATAGGAACAATCGCCACCAGATAAGAAGCAAATGCCATATTATAATCGAATGTGTACTGTGATTTGAAATTGTACTGGAACAATGGCAGTGTCCAGGAGTCAGGAGATTTGTTTAAAATCATTAAGGACAGCTGGAAGTCATTCCAGATCCACATTGCATTTAACACAAGCACAGTAACAAGCATGGGACTGATCAGTGGAAGTACAATACGCCAATACGCTCCAAATGTTGTACATCCGTCAATCAGTGCAGCAGATTCCAGATCCTGAGGCACAGAACGTATGTAGTTCACCAATAAGAAAACTGCTTGTGGTGCAGCAAACGTAACATGTAACAGAATCAAACCAAATTGATTATTCAGATTCAAAGCAGCTGTATAATTAACAAGCGGAACCATAAGTGCCTGAAACGGAACAAAAAGTCCTGCCAGAATATACAGATAAACAAACTTAAAATACTTTTTTTTCATATTTCGCGAAATCGCATAAGCACACATCGGTGTTAGCAGCATGATCACTGCAACAGACACAACTGTGACAAAAATAGAGTTCATGAAATATCTGAGATAATTTGCTTTTTTGAATACTGACTTAAAGTTTTCCAGATATAAGCTCTTTGGAAAGGCGAAAAAGTTTTGTGTTGATTCAGCCGGAGACTTAAAAGCTGTGATCACTGTAATATACAGAGGATATAGGATCAGCAATAATCCTGCCAGCAATAGACCATATACAAGCACTTTAAACAGCACTGATTTCATTGAGATATGTTTTTTTGCTGCTTCCATAATCATTCCTCCCCTACCTGTTTACTGCTGGTCACTCTCATTGTGAAGAAAGATATTAGGCCAATCACAACAGTCAATACCATAGAAATTGTTACTGACTGGCTGTACTTGCTTTCCAGCAACGCATATTTATAAATCAGCAAACCGACTGCCTCTGTAGCTCGTCCAGGGCCTCCATCTGTCATTGCTTTAATATAGTCAAAAATAGTAAGACCTTCTTTGGTCTGCATAATAATGATCATATTGATAATTGGAATTAAAAACGGAACCGTAATGTTTTTAAACCTTTGAAAAGCACCTGCTCCATCAATTGTGGCTGCTTCATACAGTTCAGCCGGTACACTCTGAAGTCCGGCAATCAACAGCATAACTGGTACTGCACAGCCCTGCCATAAACTTACAATCAAAATTGCAACCATCGCCAGCTTTGGATTTCCCAGCATACTGGTACTCAGCCACTCGATACCAAGTTTTTGTCCGATTACCGGAATGACACGGAAAAATAATTCATTCCAGATCAATCCAACGGTGATCAAACTAAGTACTGCTGGTATAAAATATATGGATCGGAAAAAAGTAGAAAACCTTTTTATACGATTGATCATCAGTGCCACTGCCATAGAAATCACCAGTGTAAAAACAACAAGCAGTACCATATATACAACATTAAATTTGATTGCATTCAGGAAACGTGTATCCTTGAAAATTTTCAGATAATTAGAAAGACCTACAATCTTATAATCGCTGCTTAATCCATTCCAGTTTGTCAAACTGTAATAAAAACCTATTGCAATGGGAATCAGAAATAAAAAAGAATACAGAAATACGATGGGGAGCGTAAACCCAATCATCCCCCAGCTGTTTTTTTTCTTATGAGGAACAACACCTTCTTGTGACATAGTAATCTCCTCCCTTTATGTTGTCGTGCATAGCAGCCCTGCCCCACAATCTTTATCCGGTTGTGAGGCAGGAGCATCTTATGTATGAGTTGTCTCTTACTCAGCTGTCAGTTCTTTCCAGATCTCATCCAATTTGTTCAGACATTTGGTTATATCTCCATCCATAACCATTTCCTGAAGCTCTGCACGCTTCTCCTGCTCAAATCCTGCCGGTGGAGCCATGGCATCAAGGACACCGTTTTTCTCAATGGACTCCATCATCATCGGAGCCTCTGGAATATCTGCTACAACACCTTTAATAGCAGACGGCGTATGATCTCTGTCTGCAAAGATCTGTGCTGCTTCTGTGCTGGTCAGATACTGCATAAAGGTATCAACAGCCTCTTTGTTATCATTTTTATTATTTCCTGCTGCAATTGCCCAGTCAACATTTAACATTTCTTTTGGATCATCGTTGTATGCCGGCCATGGGAATACTTTAAAGCTAGCATCCGGATTACTGGTCTTAAGAGAAGGCAGTGCAAAAGAACCGGACGGCATCATCATGCCTTTTCCATTAACAAAATCTGTGATTGCCTGGTCATAGCTAACAGAAATGCTGTCTGTCTGTGCGTTGTCGATTACCCATTTTGCTTTTTCCAGGCTGTCTTTTGCTACTGGATTCTGGGAATAACTGTCTTTGCCAGCCAGCATATCTTCATAAAAACCTTGGTATGTACCAATCTCTTTTGTCATAATACCTGTCCACAGGTCAGAAATGGTCCAGCCTTCTTTATTGGAAAGAATAAAAGGAGTATCTCCGTTTTCTTGCATCTTATCTACTAAAGCAACCAGGTCATCCCATGTCTCCGGTACTTCGTAGCCTTTTTCTTTGAAGCGGTTTTCCTCGTAATAAATACCCAGATATGCTAAGGAAATTGGTGCAATATAATTCTTTCCGTCAATCTCTGCTGATTTCAGATAGTCCGGATTAATTGTTTCTGTACATGGCTTTCCTGTTATATCAAGAACTTTTCCTTCTTTAACAAAGTTTGTAAAGTCTGCATAGATTGGATAATGTGTAAATACATCCGGTAAATCATCTGCAGCCGCTCTTGTCATCAGTACAGATTCTCCATCTGGAACAGTAACCTGCTCCACATCAATATCCGGATGCTGTTTTTCAAACTCAGCAATCAAATAATCTACTGTGTCAACCGCTTCTTTTTTCATCTGAAAAAACTCAATATGTGTTACATCATCCTTCTTAGAGCTTGCTGTCTCAGTTGACTCTTTGGATGATGTCTCTTCTTTCTGAGTGCTTTCCTGACTAGATCCACATGCAGTAAGCATACCTGCGCTTAAAAGTGCCAGTGCAATTGCTGTTATTTTCTTCATCTTCATAGTGTAAAACCTCCCCATACTTATCAATTTGACTGATGTTCATGTAATCCATCGATCTCTGAAAAATCTTCCGCTTTTTTAAACTCAATGGTAGGAATTGTCTGATCCCATTGACGTGCGATTTTGGGGAAGTTAAGCGGCCTTGCCCATTTCACAGCATTAATAATAATCTGCTGGATTTCCGGAATTTCATAAGTTGGAAATGCCTCATGGCCACACCGTAAATAGAATACTTTTCCCATACCTCTGTGCCAGCAGCAGCCGGACCGGAATACTTCTCCGCCTTCAAACCAGCTGATAAATACCTGCTCGTCAGGCTGCGGGATCAAAAAGTGTTCGCCATACATTTCCTCATTAGGCAGCACGATTTTTTCAGGTAATCCTTCTGCAATCGGATGAGAAGGATCTACGATCCACATAATTTCTTTTTCCCCATCCTCTCTCCATTTAAGCCAACCGGTGTCTGTACCCATTAACTTATGGAAGATTTTTGAGTCATGTGCAGAATGTAATACAATCAGGCCCATACCTTCCATAATGATTCTATTATATACGCGCTCTACAACTTCATCACTTACTTCTCCCGGGGCAATATGGCTCCACCAGATCAGCACATCAGTCTCATTCAGCACTTCTTCTGTCAGTCCATGTTCCGGCTCCCTCAGGATAGCTGTTTTCACATCCATTCCGGCTTTCTCCAGAAATTCTGCAATGCAGCCATGGATTCCTTTTGGATATACCTTACGGATTTCCTCAAACTCTACTTCATGTATATTTTCATTCCACACCGTTACACGGATTTTATCTGTTTTCATTTTTTTCTCCCTTCTGAATTATGTATATTAAACTTCTTGCCAGTTTCCTGATTTTGCAGATTCTATTACTGCATCTATCACTTTCTGATCTTTCAGACCGTCATAAATATTCGCTGATAAGCCATCGCCTTTTTTCAGGCAGATATCTGCAAATGACTGCATCTGGTCTGCATAATACTTACTTGGAATTGGCAGCTTTGTAAACGTAGCGGCTGATGCATATGGTTCACCGATACACACTTCCAATTCGTCCACTCCAGGTGTTTCATCCAGTTTATAAATTAAAGCTCCCTTGCCGCCTGACAGTTCCAGTCTCTGGTAATTTCCTCTTCCATACCCAAACCGGGTAAATAACAGGGATGCGGAAATGTCGCCATCTAATTCAGCAAGAATGTGTGTAAAATCATCCACATCCACGGTTCCCATGCCACCTTCTACTCTGCAGCGTTCTTTTACATATGTGCCTTGATTGCCGATTACCTTTGTATAATCTTTTCCGGTTATGAATCTGACCAGATCAATTCCATGACTTCCTAAATCGCCAAGCACACCGGAGCCCGCATATTTTTTTTCATGATGCCAATACATGTGTTCATTCTGATAAGGCATGCCCCATGCCTGAGAATACTGCATATGTGCATGATAAATATCTCCAAGCTGTCCAGACTGTACCAAATCTCTGGCATAACGTGCAGCTGCTTTGAATCGATAAGAAAAGCAAACCATATGAGCCAGTCCTTTTTCCTTTGTCATCTCAGCCAGTGTATTTGCCTCTTCTGCATTCAGTCCCACAGGTTTTTCCAGATTATATGGTTTTCCTGCTTCTATTGCATATTTTGCAACAGGAAAGTGCAGATAATTCGGTGTACAGATATCTACTGCATCTACCTCCGGACAGTTGATCAAATCTTTAAAATCAGTAAAGCAATGTGCGTCATCAATTCCATACAATGCCTGTGCAGCTTTCACTGCCTCTGGATCGGTATCACAAATGGCCTTTAATTCTAAATCCGGGCATTTCTGAATACCAGGTAAATGAACACCAGTTGCGATCATACCCAATCCCACTATACCAATGCCTATCTTTTCCACTCATCTTCCTCCATATCATTTCGTTGAAATAGGTTTTTGTTTACTGTGTAATAGTAACAAATAATGTAAATTATTAATATTAATTTTATTACTTGTTTATATTATTATTTTTACCTAAAAGATAACACATGAAAAATAACCAATTTTTTTATTGTAAATAACCATATACAAAAAAATCCATCCAAAGATACTGCTCTTCAGATGGATTCCCTAAATTTTCAATATTCCCTTGATTTCTTTTATTTTTTCATAATATAAGTGATGGCGTCCTGGATCCTTTTTACAAACACCAGTTGAATCCCTTCTGGCTTCTCCACAGAGGTTTTGCACACTTCCGGCAGGATCACTGTGTCAAACCCCAGCTTTTTCGCTTCTTTTACCCTTTGGCCTGCCATACTCACTGCACGTACCTCTCCAGAAAGCCCGATCTCTCCAAAAGCCATCAGACCGTCAGGAATTACAATATCCTTCACGCTGGAAACAATGGCAAGGCAGATCCCCAGGTCAATGGCCGGTTCTGTCATCTTCATTCCGCCTGCAATATTCACATAGGCATCACTGGAAGCCAGATGCAGGCCAACCTTCTTCTCAAGAACTGCCATCAAAAGGTTTACCCTGTTAAAATCCGTCCCTACTGCAGTCCTTCTGGGAATCCCGAAATTGCTTTGGCATACAAGTGCCTGGATCTCTACAAGGATCGGTCTTGTCCCTTCCATGGAGCAGGCCACTACACACCCGGAAGCATTCTCCGGCCGGCCATCCAGAAGATATTCTGATGGATTGGCCACTTCCTGAAGACCTGATTCTTTCATTTCAAAAACACCGATTTCATTGGTAGAACCGAATCTGTTCTTCACTGCCCGAAGGATACGATAAGAAGCATGTCTGTCCCCTTCAAAATAAAGGACTGTATCTACCATATGCTCCAGCACACGGGGTCCTGCCACATTTCCTTCTTTTGTTACATGACCTACAATAAAAATCGTGATCCCAAGCCCCTTAGCGATCTGCATCAGCACATTGGTAGACTCTCTTACCTGGGAAACACTGCCTGGGGCAGAGCCAACTTCCTCCGAAAACATGGTCTGTATCGAGTCAATAATGGCCACCTCAGGCTTCAGCCTTTCCATCACCTGACGGACGGTATCCAGATTCGTCTCACACAGAAGCTGCATTTTGTCATTAAAGGTACCGATCCGATTGGCCCTCAGACGAATCTGTCCTAAGGACTCTTCTCCTGATATATACAGGACAGAATTACCATCCTGAGAAAGATTCCTGCACACCTGTAAAAGAAGGGTGGACTTTCCGATACCCGGATCTCCACCCACAAGAACCAGAGAGCCTGGCACAATACCACCGCCAAGCACTCTGTCTAATTCCCCTATCTCGGTTGTTTTTCTTTCGTCTTCGTCCAGCCGGATATCCTTCAGAAGCATTGGCTCTGCCCTGCCTGTCAGTCTGCCGGCTGTTACTCCGGTACTTTTCCTGACTGTGGATACCGGCTCCTCTACAAAGGTATTCCAGGCCTTGCACCCAGGACACTGCCCCATCCATTTTGCAGACTCATATCCGCATTCCTGACAAAAAAATACAATCTTTTTACTCTTCATTCTTTTAATTAAATTCTTTAATTCAACTTACTTATTCTTCTGGTTACCAATCAGCTTGCCTGATCTGAACCTGTCTCTGATTATCTTTTTACAATCTTTACAGCCACTTTTGCTGCATTGCCAAGCTCTACACTGAAAGAAAGCTTGCCGCCAAGATTGGTCTCAACAACACCTGTACTGGCATCATTAATAAAAACCTCATATCTGGTCTCAGCTTCCATCTCTACTGTGATCTGTGCGTCTTCTGCACCTTCTACAGTAAAGCTCATGATACTGCCATCCTGCTTCAGGTCAAACACTGCTGTGCCTGGTACTGACTCATAAACAAACATGCCATTTCTCTCAAGCTTTGTGATCTCTTTAAATGTCTTTACTTTATACATGTCGCCCTGATGCTGATAATCTGATAATTTTGACTTCTGGCTCAGTTCATAATCTCCAAAGCTGATAGTGCCATTGTCCTCTGTGCGGATCAGTTCTTTTACTACTGCCATGACTTTATGTCCTCCCTAAGACTCTTTTGTTGATCCAGCCGGTGATAAAAATACTTCTCCGGCGATGCTCTGATTATATAATAAATCCTCTTTTTTGACCAGTCTCTTAAGTGAAATATTATCCTTTTTTCACTGTAAAATGAACCTGTTTGTTTTTCATCTGTACGGAAATCAGATCTCCCTGATGAATCCTGCCTTCCAGCACCTCATTGGCCAGCGGATCCTCAATCTTTGTCTGGATCGCCCGGCGAAGAGGCCTTGCCCCATACTTACTGTCAAATCCTGATTCTGCAAGATAGTCTTTTACAGAAGCAGCTACCCGAAGGGTAATATTCATCTGCTCCTGGCACCTTTTTTCCAGTTTTTTCAGAAGAATGGAAACGATCTTCTGAATATCTTCCTTCTTCAGAGTATGGAATACCATGATCTCATCAATCCTGTTAAGAAACTCCGGTTTAAAGATCTTACGTACCTCTTCCATAACTCCGGCTTTCATCCGTTCATAATCCTTTTTTCCATCCTCCTCTGAGATAAAGCCTAACCGCTTTGGTTCAACAATAGCCTGTGCACCTGCATTGGAAGTCATAATAATAATCGTCTGTTTAAAGTCCACACGCCTGCCATGGGCATCTGTAATATGTCCGTCATCCAACACCTGAAGAAGAATGTTGAATACATCCGGATGTGCCTTCTCAATCTCGTCAAACAAGAGCACACTGTATGGATTCCTCCGAACCTTTTCGGAAAGCTGTCCACCCTCTTCATATCCTACATATCCTGGCGGGGAGCCGATCAATTTAGATACGCTGTGCTTCTCCATATATTCAGACATATCTACCCGGATCATAGCCTGCTCACTGCCAAATACCGCCTCAGCCAGTGCTTTGGACAGTTCTGTCTTACCAACCCCGGTAGGCCCAAGGAACAGAAAAGAACCAATGGGGCGATTAGGATCTTTCAGTCCTACACGTCCTCTTTTTACTGCCTGGGATACTGCCGCCACAGCTTCCTCCTGTCCAATCACCCTCTTATGGAGTTCCTTTTCCAGGCGTGCAAGACGTTTACTTTCCCCTTCTGTCAGCTTCTGCACAGGAATCTTCGTCCACTGGGATACAATATCCGCCACCGTCTTTTCATCAACCAACAGTGGTTTTCTTCTGGCTGCCTTCTGTGCTTTTTCCTTTCGTTTTTCAAAAGAAGCTTCCAGCTCCTTCTGCTGTTTCTGGATCTCTCCCGCCTTTCCAAGATCGCCGGCCTTTACTGCATCTTCCTTCTCCTGGATCAATTCCTGTATCTGCCTTTGCATTTCTTCCAGCTCAGGAGCAGTCTGAAACCCCTGCAGCTGAACCTTTGAAGCTGCTTCATCGATCACATCAATGGCTTTGTCCGGCAGAAAACGATCCGATATATACCGGATGGACATTTCAACTGCGGCCTTAAGTGCATCATCCTGTATCTTCACCTTATGGTGGCGTTCATAATAAGGTCTCAGGCCTTTTAAGATCTCAAAAGTTTCTTCTTCTGTAGGCTCTTCTACAGTCACTGGCTGGAATCTTCTTTCAAGAGCCGCATCCTTCTCAATATATTTTCTATATTCTTCCAGAGTTGTTGCTCCGATAATCTGGATCTCTCCTCTTGAAAGAGAAGGCTTTAGGATATTGGATGCGTCCAGGGCACCTTCTGCTCCCCCTGCTCCGATAATGGTATGAAGCTCGTCAATAAACAACAGGATTCCCTGGTGCTCCCGTACCTCATCTACAACACCCCGGATTCTTTCTTCAAACTCACCTCTGTATTTGCTTCCTGCAACCATGCCGGAAAGATCCAGTACAACCACCCGTTTGTCCTTCACTGTATCCGGCACCATCCCCAGAACGATCCTTTGTGCAAGCCCCTCTGCAATGGCGGTCTTACCTACTCCTGGTTCACCTACCAGACATGGATTATTCTTAGTCCTTCTGCTTAAGATCTGGATCAGACGGCCGATCTCCTTATCCCGTCCAATCACAGGATCCAGCCTGCCTGCTGCCGCAAGCTCTGTCAGATCCCTGCTGTACTTGTCAAGGACAGGTGTGGCTGATCCATTACCAATGGAACCGGCCTTGCCTGATCCCAAATTGTCATTTTGAAGATCTCCTTCATATCCCATGGCTGTAAGCACTGCACTGTACAGCTTCTGGATGTTGATCCCAAGGGTATAAAGAAGTCTGGTGGCCACACAGTCCGTCTCCCTGAGCAGTGCAAGTAGAAGGTGCTCAGTACCTGCCGGTCCTTCCTGCATCTCCTCTGCCAGATCCAGTGCCTCCTGGATCACTCTTTCTGCACGTGGACTGTAATGCTTTTCCCTAATCTGCACATTTCTGCTTTCAGCAGGAGGTGCAATCAACTTCTGTATCAAATCCAGCAGCTTCTTTGGCTCTACATGGAATTCCTCCAGAACTTTCCCTGCAGCACCTTCCTTCTCTGCCAGAAGTCCTAAAAGGATATGCTCTGTCCCTATATATCCGTGATTAAGATCCTTAACCACATCCTCAGCCAGTGCGAGGGCATTTTCTGCCTGTCTGGTAAATCTGTTATCCATAAATGTCCTCCTGAACTTATATATATTCGTCAAAAATCTCATCAATCAGCTGATGCACTTCTTGTCTTGTTACATTTTTGCAGCTTCCCCTGGCCAGTGCAACGGTAAGCTTTTCTTTCATTTCTTCCAGTGCTTTCACTTTATCTGCATCTACACAGATCACTGCCCCTCTTCTCCTGTCAATGGATACAAAGCCTTCCTGGCGCAGCAATGCATATGCTTTGTTCACTGTATGCATATTGATCCCGATGGTATCTGCAAGCTGCCGCACAGATGGAAGTGCATCTCCATCCTTCAGTCTTGATGTAGCAATCCCCATAATGATCTGATTAGTCAGCTGCATATATATAGCTTCATCACTGTTAAAATTAATCTCTATGATCACTGCTTCTGCCTCCTGTGTTACTGTTATATCTATACTAGCACAAATCCCGGCATTTGAAAAGACTAAAAAAGAGATGCTGCATTTGGCAGCACCCCTTTTCACAGGTAAGCTTTCTTTACCGTTTCAGGATCTTATTCAGCTGTTCCTTATCAAGGATCAGGTTAATTCCCATTGGATTTACTACCATTGCCTTTGCCTGTGGAATCAGCACATCCGGCAGCTTTGCAAAAGGCACTCTGGCTGCACGCAGCTTTTTGCCCTTGGCAAATTTCTCAAACTCCATAATATCAGAGAATGCAGGCTGAAGCACATCCCCTTCTTTATTCTTCAGGAATGGGATATTTACCTTATGAGGATCCTCCGGATCCTTATCCATAGCGATCAGGAAGTCAGATTTCAGAAGGTTTGCGATCAACTCTTCTTCCAGTTCGCGCATATTCTTCCGTTCTTCCTTTTTCACAGGACGGCGAAGCTCCTGCATAAAATAAATTCCTGACAACTGAAGGGTAGAATTAAACAAAGGCCTTTTGGCAGGCTCCAGCTTGCTTAAATCTGCCTGTTTTGCAATATCCGTCAGGTCTACCTCTGTACGGTCCTCCCCATCTGCCCAGATCACAGTATTAACACCTATGGCATACAATGTTCCGTAAAATCTGGGGAAATCCTTTTTTTCGTACTTCATTCCCATCAGAAGGATTTTATCTTCCAGTTTTTTCTTTCCAAATTCTTTAATGCCTTCTTCTGTGGAAAATACCCATGCCTGGTCATTAAAGCTTTCCTCATCACAGGTAACATATGGAAGCTTTGTAGCCTGTGAATAAGCTACAAATACAACGTCCCTATTCTGCAGTTGTTTCACTGCATCTGCTTTGTTTCCCATTTCTTATCCTTTCCGGCAGTGATTTGCACACTGCTTATCTTACCATAAATTCTACAATCTTATCCATCTCTTCCAGCTGGTCTGCTTTTAATGCAGACTTCACAGAGAGACATGGCTCCATGATCTCCATATTCTTCATCTGGGACAGCATCTCACGAATCTGCTTCCCGGCTGTGGCAGCCCATGTACCATTATCAAACACAGCCACCTTACGATTCTGGAAATTGTGAGCTTTCAGTTCATGAAGAAGTGTCTCCATCTTAGGGAATATACCTCCATTGTAGGTAGGGCATGCAAATATGATCCTGTCACAACGAAATGCTTCAGACAGCAGATAAGAAGGATCTGTAACAGAAACATCATACATTGCAATATTCTTCTCCCCTGCATCAGCCAGCTTACCGGCAAGGACAGCAGCTGCATTCTCTGTATTTCCGTAGATAGAGCCATAAAGAACCAGCACATTATGATCCTCTGGTGTATATGTGCTCCACTTCTGGTATTTGTCAATAAACCAGCCAAGATTTTCTCTCCAGACCGGGCCATGAAGCGGACAGATCATCTGGATATCCAGGGTAAGAGCTTTCTTTAATGCAGCCTGCACCTGTGCACCGTATTTTCCCACAATATTAGTCAGATATCGTCTTGCATCCTCCAGCCACTGGTTTTCAAAGTCTACCTCATCAGCAAAAATATTACCATTTAAAGCTCCGAAGGTACCAAATGCATCTGCACTGAACAGTACTTTGTCATATGCGTCATATGTAACCATTGCCTCCGGCCAGTGAACCATAGGGATCATAGCAAAAAACAAGGTATGCTTTCCTGTGCTTAAGGTATCTCCCTCTTTGATCATAACAGCACGGCTGTCTACATTAAGATCAAAGAACTGGCGGATCATACCAAAGGTCTTTGTATTTCCCACGATCTTCACTTCCGGATAACGAAGTACAATATCAGCGATCAGTGCACAGTGATCTGGTTCCATATGATTCACAATCAGATAGTCCAGGCTGCGCCCTGCCAGCACATGCTCCAGATTTTCCAGGAACTGTCCGCTCACAGATCTGTCCACTGTATCCAGAAGTACAGTTTTCTCATCCAGAAGCACATAAGAATTATAAGAAACCCCTCTTGGGATCGGATACATATTTTCAAACAAGGCCAGTCTTCTGTCGCTGGCACCTACCCAGTATAAATCTTCTGTAACTTTCTTAGTACAATACATCCCCATTCGCTCCTTTATGCCTCGTCAATGGCCTTTCCAATGTCATGACGCATATACTTGTTAGCAAACTGAATCCATTCTGTCGCTTCATAAGCATTCTTTCTGGCTTCCTTCAGGTCTTTTCCTTTTGCTGTAATGCCCAGCACACGGCCTCCGTTGGTTACGATCTGTCCATCTTTAAAGGCTGTACCTGCATGGAAACAGTAGTATCCGTCTTTGTCCTTAAAATTCTCAAAGCCCTGGATTGGAATTCCTTTTTCGTATTTTACAGGATAGCCCTCACTTGCCAGAACCACACATACTGCTGCATTGTCTTCAAACTGCAGATCTACCTGATCAAGGGTACCATTAATGCAGGCTTCCATCACCTCAATGATATCATTTTTCATTCTGGGCAGTACCACCTGGGCTTCCGGATCTCCGAATCTGGCATTATATTCCAGCACCTTTGGCCCATCCTCTGTAAGCATAAGGCCAAAGAAAATAATGCCTTTAAATTCCCGGCCTTCTTTTGCCATAGCATCTACAGTTGCCTGATAAATATATTTTCTGCAGAATGCATCTACTTCATCTGTGTAAAACGGACTTGGTGAAAAAGTGCCCATACCGCCTGTATTCAGTCCCTGATCCCCGTCACAGGCTCTCTTGTGATCCTGTGCAGAAGTCATAGTCTTAATAGTCTTGCCATCTACAAAGGACAAAACAGATACCTCACGGCCTGTCATAAACTCTTCGATCACCATGGTATTGCCTGCATTGCCAAATTTCTTATCTTCCATGATCTCACGCACACCGGCCTCAGCTTCTGTCAGATCCTGGCAGATCAGTACACCCTTTCCAAGTGCCAGTCCGTCTGCTTTCAGTACAATAGGGAATTTTGCCTGCGTTTTCAAATAATCCAATGCTTTCTTCGGATCATCAAAATTCTCATATGCAGCTGTAGGAATATGATATTTCTTCATCAGATCCTTTGAAAAAGCCTTGGAGCCTTCCAGGATTGCAGCATTCTTCCTTGGTCCGAACACTGCCAGTCCTCTTTTTTCAAAAACATCCACGATACCGCCAACCAGCGGATCATCCATTCCAACAATAGTCAGACCGATCTGATTCTCCTGTGCAAAATCAGCCAGTTTTTCAAATTCCATAGCTCCAATGGAAACACACTCTGCCAGTTCTGCGATCCCTGCATTTCCTGGCGCACAGTAAATCTTATCTACCTTTGGACTTTTTGCCACGCTACTGGCAATGGCATGCTCTCTTCCGCCGCTTCCAACGATTAATACCTTCATTGCATCCTCCTGTTGTCCCTTTGGGACACTGTTTCTTCTGTCTGCTTATTATTCACTGATGGTTACAATTCCGTTCTCCACTGTGACCCTGCCATTTGCGATCAGCTGGATGGCCTTTGGAAGAAGCTTCCATTCAGCCCGCTCCATAACTCTTCGCTGAAGTGTCTTCGGTGTATCGTCCGGTTCAATATCCACTGCTTTCTGCAGAATGATAGGGCCGGTATCGGTACCTGTGTCTACAAAATGAACAGTAGCGCCGGTAACCTTTACCCCTCTTTTCAGAGCTTCTTCATGTACATGAAGGCCGTAATAGCCAACACCACAGAAAGAAGGGATCAAAGATGGATGGATGTTAATGATTCTGTTAGGGAATGCTTCCACAATAGAAGATGGAATGGCCACAAGGAATCCTGCCAGAACCACAAGATCGATCTTAGCTTCCTGAAGCGTTCTAAGGAGTGCCTGGTGAAAGTCCTCTCTTGTATCATAATCTTTTGGGGAAATGCATACCGCAGGGATCTGGTGATCCTTGGCACGCTTCAATGCATATGCCCCTGCATTGTTGCTGACCACCAGTGCCACCTGGGCATTGGTGATCTTCCCTGCATCCTGAGCATCCAGGATCGCCTGAAGGTTGGTGCCGCCTCCGGATACCAGAACGCCTACCTTCAGCATAATGTTACTCCTTTTTCGCCAGCTTCAATATGGCCTACTACATATGGCTGTTCTCCCGCTTCTTTGATAGCGGCTACCGTCTTATCCACATCTTCCGGTGCTACAGCCACAACCATGCCAAGTCCCATATTATATGTATTATACATCATCTGCTCTTCAATACCGCCTGTACGTGCAAGAAGACTGAAAATCGGCGGTACAGGATAGCTGTCTTTTTTGATCACTGCACGTGTACCCTCTTTCAGCATACGGGGAACATTCTCATAAAAACCGCCGCCTGTGATGTGGCTGCATGCATGTACACGAACGCCAGCATTCTTAATACTCTTTAATGCTTTTACATAGATCTTGGTAGGAGCGATCAAAGCCTTTCCAAGAGTGGTGCCAAGCTCATCATAATAGGTATCCAGAGATTCTTTTGTCATGTCAAATACTTTACGCACAAGAGAAAAACCATTGCTGTGAACGCCTGAGGATGCCATACCAATCAGTACATCTCCTGCATTTAATGCTTCTCCTGTGATCAGGTCTTTTTTATCTACAACACCTACAGCAAAACCTGCAAGGTCATATTCATCTACAGGATAAAATCCAGGCATTTCTGCTGTCTCACCGCCGATAAGAGCAGCATTTGACTGCTGACAGCCATCTGCAACACCTTTCACGATCTGTGCGATCTTTTCCGGATAGTTCTTGCCACAGGCAATATAATCCAGGAAGAACAGAGGCTCCCCGCCTGCACAGGCAATATCATTTACACACATAGCAACACAGTCAATGCCAACGGTATCATGCTGATCCATGATAAATGCCAGTTTTAACTTGGTACCTACGCCGTCTGTACCGGATACCAGAGTAGGCTCCTCCATATCCTTGAAAGCGTTCATGGAAAAGGCACCTGAAAAACCGCCGATTCCTCCAAGCACTTCCGGGCGCATTGTCTTTGCAATATGCTGTTTCATCAGCTCTACAGACTTGTACCCTGCCTCAATATCTACTCCTGCGTTCTTGTAATCCATTTTTCTCTTCCTCCCAGATTAATATTCTTTACATCCTACTTCCTGAAGTCTTGCGTCCTTTGCTTCTACCTGGCTCTTTAACTCCTGGCTGTATGCTTTCAGCTTATCTAAAAGCTGTGGATCTGATGTAGCAAGGATCTTCGCAGCCAGAAGGCCCGCATTTGCGCCGCCGTTAATAGCAACGGTTGCTACCGGAATGCCGGAAGGCATCTGTACGATAGAGTACAGGGAATCCCTGCCTCCAAGAGATGTGGTATGCATCGGAATACCAATGACCGGCATAGGGAATATGGCAGCACACATTCCCGGAAGATGGGCTGCCATTCCTGCTCCTGCAATAATGACCTTAAACCCTTTTTCCTCTGCGGATTTTGCATAATCAAAAAACACATCCGGTTCCCTGTGTGCGGAAATGATCCTCATCTCATAATCAATTCCCAATTTTTCCAGAATATCAGCTGCCTTTTTCATGACAGGCATATCTGAATCACTACCCATTACAATTCCTACTTTTGACATGATCTTCTCCTCTCAGCCTTTCTAACCGTAAATTCTACTAAGAATCCCTTTTTCTGTCAACCAGGAAAAGGGATTCTTTGTATTTGTCAATGAAATGGCTCATTCAGCATTTCTGTTCCTTCCAGAACAAAACGGCCGTCTTCAATGATAGAAACCATATCACCATCATCCTGGATCACCCGGATACTGCCCAGTTCCTCATAAGGAATGGTAATATCTGTGTGACAGCCATAATATGCCAGTGATACATCATCTTTACGCATTTCTGAAATTTCATTATCCCTTGCTATAATCTCTTTTCCATCCGGATTATACACCGGTGTATCCTCTGCCCAGCTATAACAGGTATCCCCCACTGCAAAATGAGGTCCCATTTTCTCTGCGATCAGGATAGGAAGCTTGTCCTCAATCCCGTATTTTCTGGCAGCTACGTAAGCAGTGGTATTAGTACCAATAGCAAACTCACCCATAGCAAGCTTGGGATGATGAAACAGGATGTTGTCCTCTATATATTTTCTGTTGTCTTCTTCATTCTCAAAATTACTGCAGGTATAATCGATCACCTGGCCACAATCAAAGACCAGCTTCAGGTCACGGAACTGCAGTCCATTCAGATAAACCTTAGTCACATGAAGGATCCCACCGGTTCCTGCAAGTACAGGAGAAGTAAACACTTCGCCTACAGGAATATTTACATCAGCCACACAATTTTCAAAGTTGGTCTGTGTTTTTGGATCTGTAAGTTTATGAAGATGGATCAGGAGATCTGTCTCATTGTCTCCCTTCCCCTTAATCTCCACCCACTCACAGGTATCCAGAGTGTCTATGATCTTCTGCTGCACCTTCTGGTAAGCCTGATAGTCAAGAGTATTGATCTTTACAATCTCTCTGAAAATGTCAGGATAATCAGTACTGATCTCTGGTACCGGATAGGCAATGATCGTAAAGCTGCGTTCGTCTCCGTGGATATAGCGGTTTACGATCTGCCCGGACTCATTGGTCAATTCCAGATCCAGCTTATGCTGTGCCTCACTAAGACTCCATGCTTCCGGCTTACTTTCCGGTGAAAAAGGTGCTTCTCCAAAGGTCTCGATCACTGCTGGACCTCCGTGCACTGCTGCCAGATCCTTATACTGTTCATATGCATTCTGGAGTGCCCGCAGCCTTTTCTGAAGGTACTCCCCATCAAGAAACAGCGCATAATCCTGTCTGTGATCATAATCATACTGAGGATTAATGACCCCGCCGGTATATCCGATCCGGCTGCTGCCTCTTTTACAGGCAACATGAGGCGTGTGACGATAGATCACAGGCTCCAACCCCATCTTGCGGAACTGTAAAATTGCAGAACGTACCATTCTTTCAAATCCAAGATTGTACCGGATATTTACGGTTTTCTTTTTGGTAATATCTTTTCTTCCATTAATAAAACCGATCCTGTATCCTTCTGTATAGGTTCTTGCCATTGCATCGATCTCTTCCTGAGGAAGGGTATTCAAAAATCTGGCACTGCCCAGCTCGTTTTCGGAAATATATTCTCCGAATCTGTAAAGATAAGACAAATCTGAAAGGTCTGCTTCCATGATGATCTTTACTGCAAAATTCATTTCCGGATCCAGGGAACTGCGTACATGGTGCTCCATCATATCCTGGCAGTAATCATTTACATAGGAATACAAAATCCTTCGAACCACTTTTTCTTCCGGTATTTCTTCCTGGTCAAAAGCGGAATATACTTCCAGGAATAATTCCAGAGCCACTGTCATCTCCCAAAGATCCTTCTCATGGGCATAAACAATAGCTCCTCTTAATTCTCCATAAAGAAAAGTGAAATCCCTGCCATATTCTCCCAGCATTTTCTTTGCATAGGACGGGTTTCCATAGCTTACATTATAATTATCACCTGAAATATCCTGATATAGCATCTGGTTTCTTTCTTTTAATACTTCAAAAGAAAGTCCATCTCCTTTATCATCCATGATCTGTATGGTCTTTATAAGAAAATCTGCTGCCTTCTGAAAAAAATCCAGATATGGCTGTGCCACAGCCTGTTCGCCCGGTATCTGGGAAACTCTCATTTTGGCCAACTCATATCTTTCTATCATCCACTCGTCCAACTTTTAACTCCTATCGTCTATGATATTTCCTTTATTAATATTCTCCTGGATCAGTTCCTGCATATATTCCCAGATCTTTGCTGATCCATCTCCTGTAATACGGTTTCTTTTATAGATCTGGCTTCTTTTTACTTTATGTTCCTTCCAGCTGATCCCACCGGCTGCATGATTTAAAAATAAAGGCAGACTGTTATCCAGCACATGGGCAAATTTGGATTCCGGTGTATTGCAGGCTTCAAATTCATTCCACAGCCCTCGCATCCATGTGCCCTGTTCCTTAGGAAGAATACCGAAGATCCGGTCAGCTGCTGCTTTTTCTCTTTTTTCCTTGGTAAGAGCCCCAGCCTCATCATATGCATAAGTATCTCCTGCATCGATCTCTACCAGATCATGGGTCAGAACCATAGGCACCACTCGTGTCACATCCACTTTTTCATTGGAGTATTCACTGAGGACAAGCGCCATCATAGCCAGATGCCAGGAATGATCGGCGTCATTCTCTCTTGCTGATCCGTCTGCCAGATAATTCTGCCGCAGGATCTCCTTCATTTTATCAATCTCAAGAATAAAATCTATCTGTTCTTTTAATCTGTCATCCATACTGATCATTATACTCCTGTCAGATAAATCCCAAGCCAGAGAATCATAATAATCCCGTTTGTGATGGATCCGATAATGCTTGTCTTATGGCCTTTGCCAGCCTCTGAAAAGCTGAGCAGTCCCATGATAAATCCATAAATAGACAAAAGTGCTGCAAATAAACATACTCCGCCAGTTACAAATCCATACTGACCTTCCAGAAGAAAAGCTGCAGTCACTGCCCCACAAAACAGGATCAGGGAGATCACTGCCATAGTAACAGAGACCTTCCCTTTTCCAGCTTCCTTTTTCTTTGTAAATGAATATCTATATCTTCTTGCCATAGTATTTTCTCCTGATATGATTGCAGATCAGGAAGCACCCATAGCCTACCGCTGATCCAAGTGTGTTCAGAATAAGATCATCCACATCAAAGCAGCCCACTTTTGTCACCAGCTGGATCAGTTCCACTGTCAGACTTATGGAAAATCCCGAAAAAATAATAAGAAAACCGCTTCTCATACGGTTTGTGATCACAGGAAGGATAAATCCATAAGGGATAAAACCGATCACATTTCCAAATATATTGGTAAACAATGCAAAAGTACCCAGCTGCCTGCGATAAACCCAGAATCTGCGAATTTCCACAAACGGTATAAGATTATACCGGTATATCCGTTCTGCGTCTGCAACTCTGCCGTAAGACTCAGAAAAGAACAGGAAGTATATCAGCAGGATCACATATATTCCAAATAGAATGACCCCGCCTTGTCTGATCATACGCTTTGTTTCATTTTTCAATATTATCCCCTGCCTAAAAGTCCTGCCTAAAATTTGTATTACAGCAGGATTTCTGATTTTCTTTTCAGAAGCCTTGCGCCATTAATGATCATCAGAACTCCGGTAACAACCCCCGCTACTGCAGCAATAATACCAAGAATCAGACTGGAAACCCCTGTAGCAGACATAGTCTTATATATTTTTTCATTCATGGTCAAAACCTCCTTTTATTCTGCGCCATACTGCTGATAATATGCGTCAATGGAAGCTTTCAATGTATCATCAATGATCACTTTTCCTTTATATTCTTTGTTGTACAGATGCTCTACCACCTCTGCCATGGTAACAATGGCAGTTGTCTCAAGTCCGTATTTCTCCTGGATTTCTTTTAAAGCGCTTTTTGTTCCCTGACCACGTTCCATACGGTCTACAGATACAACCAGACCGATGGGATTTACATCGCCCTGTGCCTTGATAATAGGAAGTGTTTCCTGGATAGATGTGCCTGCAGTAGTAACATCCTCAATGATCACCACCTTGTCCCCATCCTGGATCGGACTGCCAAGAAGGATTCCTTTATCTCCATGATCCTTTACCTCTTTACGGTTTGAACAATAACGGATATCCTTCCCGTATTCTTCGCTAATAGCCATAGTAGCTGCTACTGTAAGGGGAATCCCCTTATAAGCAGGCCCGAACAGTACATCAAAATCCAGTCCGAACTTGTTATGGATGGCTTTTGCATAATACTCTCCCAGCTTGCGAAGCTGTGCGCCTGTTCTATAAAATCCGGTATTTACAAAGAAAGGGGTCTTTCTTCCTGATTTTGTAACAAAATCTCCGAATTTCAGCACATTGCAATCAATCATAAATTCAATAAATTCCTGTTTGTATCTTTCCATAGCAATCTGATTCCTCCATATTATTCCACACATCCAATGATCTCACCAAGATCCTGGATCTTCTGTTTTTCCATAAATGCCTGTATCCCTTCTGCGATCTGGATCGTAGCATAAGGGTTAAAGAAATTAGCAGTACCTACCGATACGGCAGTTGCACCTGCCATCAGAAACTCAATGGCATCCTCTGCTGTGGCGATCCCTCCCATACCGATCACTGGGATCTTTACTGCATGGGCTGCCTGATACACCATACGTACAGCCACAGGCTTTACTGCAGGGCCAGACATACCGCCGGTCTTATTAGCCAGGGCAAATGTACGCCGGTTAATATCGATCTTCATGCCTGTCAGTGTATTGATCAGGGATATTACATCTGCG
Organism: Blautia sp. 1033sp1_1033st1_G9_1033SCRN_220408; assembly: GCF_040929965.1. Taxonomy (NCBI): domain Bacteria; kingdom Bacillati; phylum Bacillota; class Clostridia; order Lachnospirales; family Lachnospiraceae; genus Blautia; species Blautia sp. 1033sp1_1033st1_G9_1033SCRN_220408. The sequence goes on from NZ_JBFKZO010000013.1 coordinate 24,504, forward strand.
CCCCCTGCTTCTGCTGCTTTTGCCATTACCGTAATATCTGTTACGTTAGGACTCAGCTTCATGATCACAGGCTGGGCAGCATATTTCTTCACTTCTTTTGTAATAGCTTCCAAAGCCTTTGGATCCTGCCCGAAAGCAATACCGCCTTCCTTCACATTGGGGCAGGAAACATTGATTTCCAACATATCCACCGGCTCACTGGCCAGCCGTTCCACTACTTGGCAGTAATCTTCCACAGACCTGCCACATACATTTACAATAATCTTTGTATCATAATTCTTAAGGAATGGGATATCCCGCTCACAGAAAACATCGATTCCCGGATTCTGAAGGCCTATGGCATTCAGCATGCCGCCACAAGTCTCTGTTACCCTCGGCACCGGATTCCCTGGCCAGGGCACATTTGCCACTCCCTTAGTCACCACTGCCCCAAGCTTGTTCAGATCCACAAACTCACTGTATTCACTGCCGGATCCGAAGGTTCCGGAGGCAGTCATTACAGGATTCTTAAGTTCCACCCCAGCCAGAGTCACTTTTGTATTGATCATAATTCTACCTCCGTACTGAGAAATACAGGTCCATCTTTGCATACCCGCTTATTATGCACATGGGAATGGTCATCCACTTCTGTAGACTGGCATACACAGCCGAGACATGCTCCTACACCACAGGCCATACGTTCTTCCATGGAGATCCAGCAGGGAATCTGATGCTCCAGCGCGTACGCTTTAATAGCTCGAAGCATAGGCTTTGGTCCACAAGCAAAGATCACATCTGCTGCAAGCTGCTCTTCTCTGACAGTATCCAGAACATTTCCTTTGGTACCGGCAGAGCCATCCTCTGTAGCCACGTAAAGCTTTCCATAATCTTGAAACTCTTTATCAAGAAACAGCTGATCCCTGTATCCCAGTACAGCTGTCACATCTGCCTCTGTCTCTTTTGCAGTCTGAAGCATAGGTGGGATCCCGATACCACCGCCCATAAGCAGAACTTTTTTCCCTTTTGCTTCCCCCAGGGGAAAACCATTACCAAGAGGCCCAAGTACAGGAATGGTATCTCCCGGCTGTAATCTGGAAAACTCTTCTGTACCAGTACCTTGTCCTGTTACTCTGTAAACAAGTCTTAGCCTGCCCTTTTCCCTGTCGATCTGACACAGACTGATCGGTCTTGGCAGAAGCTTACTCTGATCTTTACAATACAGGGATACAAACTGCCCTGGTACTGCTTCCGAAGCAATCTCTTCTGTCTGGATCCACAAGCTGTATATATCTGTTCCTATGCATTCCTGGCTGACTACTGTACAGATTTCTTTTGTCTTTTTACTCATATGCTTTCCCCTATCTTCCCTCAAGCGCTGTACTAATATCCAGGATCATATCCTTCACAGCCTGACGGGAAGCCTGTGCATATCCCTCTTCACCAAAAGATGCATATTTCTCCTGCTTGTAAGCAGCAATGATTCCTCTGGAAGAGTTCACGATAGCGCCAAGTCCATCTTTGTTAAAGAAGTGAACCAGATCCTTGCCTTTACCGCCCTGTGCACCATATCCAGGTACCAGGATAAAGGTTTTCGGCATCAGCTTCCTAAGAACCTTGCCCATCTCCGGATAGGTTGCTCCTACGACAGCTCCAACATAGCTGTACCCCTCTTTACCAACAGCATCCTTGCCCCACTGATCCACCTTTTCGCCAACCCACTCGTACAAGGGGCGCTTATCAATGAGACGGTCCTGAAATTCTCCGCTGGAAGGATTGGATGTTTTCACAAGAACAAAAATACCTTTTTTCTCTTCCTTGCATACATCCACAAAAGGCTTTACACCATCTGTTCCAAGATATGGATTTACAGTAGCAAAATCTTCATCAAAACCTGCATAGGACTTTCTTCCAACCTGTACTTTGCCCAGATGTCCTACTGCATAGGCAGTAGATGTGGATCCGATATCTCCTCTTTTAATATCGCCGATCACCACAAGCCCTTTAGATTTGCAATAATCAATGGTTCTTTTGTATGCTACAAGTCCTGGAATACCAAACTGCTCATACATAGCAATCTGTGGCTTCACTGCAGGGATCAGATCATAAACCTCATCTACGATTCCTTTATTATACTGCCAGATTGCCTCTGCAGCCCCTTCCAAAGTCTCTCCGAATTCCTGGTAAGCATCTTTTTTGATCTGCTCCGGAATATAATTCAGCATAGGATCCAGTCCTACTACAATTGGTGCTCCTGTTTTCTTGATTTTGGTAATCAGCTTGTCAATCATGATCTTCCTCCTGGTAAATAATCTTTCCATCACACAGGGTGTAAAGAACCCTGCCCTTTACTTCCCATCCATCAAAAGGTGTATTCCTGCCTTTTGAAGCAAATTTATTCTTGTCTATCTTATAAGGATGCTCTATATCCACAAGGATCACATCCGCCGGATGTCCTTTCTGGATCGTGCCACAGTCCAAACCAAGGATTTTTGCCGGATTCAGGCACATCTTTTCCACAAGCTGGCCCAATGTAAGCACTCCTGTTTCCACAAGATGTGTATAAATCAGTGGCAGACTTGTCTCCAAACCTACAATGCCAAATGCCGCACTTCTCATAGATCCATTCTTATCCTCCTGGCTGTGAGGTGCATGATCTGTACTGATGGCCTGAATATATCCTTCCTTCAATCCTTCACGTAAAGCCTCCACATCCTCCTTCTTGCGAAGGGGTGGATTCATCTTATAATTAGAATCATCAGATGGAATATCATCAGATGTCAGGATCAGATGATGAGGGCACACCTCTGCGGTTACATTGGTGATCCCAGCCTCTGACAGTGCCTTCATCATAAAAGCTGTCCCCTTGGTGGAACAGTGGCAGAGATGCAGCCTGGCTCCTGTCTCGCATGCCAAGATAATATCCCTTGCAGCGATCACATCTTCTACTGCATTGCTAATGCCTGGAAGCCGAAGTCTTCTTGCATTCTCGTCATCATTCATACACCCGTTCCCACGCAGGTCAATATCTTCACAGTGATCCAGCACCGGCAGATCACATCTTGCTGCTATTGTCATGGCTTCTTTGCAAAGCTTTGCATCCATTACAGATTTACCATCTTCGGAAAGAGCCGGTACTCCTGCATCTGCCATTCCTTTAATATCAGAAAGCTCTTTGCCCTGTTCTCCTCTGGTCATGGCTCCAGCCTGCAGCACATGGATCTGTGAAAGCTGTGCAGCTTTATTTTGTACATACCTTACTCGATCCGGCTCATCAATCACCGGTGTGGTATTGGGCATTGTCACCACAGTAGTCACTCCGCCTCTGGCTGCAGCCCTGGATCCTGTCTCAATCGTTTCTTTATACTCCTGGCCTGGATCCCGGAAATGTACATGAAGATCAACTATGCCTGGCATTACCACCAGCCCATCCGCATCAATGACCCGATCCCCTGCATCAGCTTTTTGCAAGTTCTCGCCAATCTCCTGGATCACACCATCGTCCAGGTATAAATCCATCACTTTATCGGTATTTGTCGCTGCGTCGATCACACGACCGCCACGGATCAAAACACCCATTCAGATCTCTCCCTTCTGAGTTGCCTGTTTTCATTCCATTCACAGAGTTATTCCAAAATACTCTAAGTTACATAATACACGAAAAATACCATTTAATAAAGCCCTTTTTCTTATTAATCCTTGACATTTAGAAAAACCGGATATATAATCAAACCATGTCAGGGATTATTAATGTAAAATCATCACTAGTTTTTAGAGATTATATGATTACATGATATAGTCTGTAAAATCTGGTGATTTTTTTCGCCAGAACTGCTTTTAACTTTTTATTTTTATGGAGGTAACAAGATGAACAAGGGAACTGTAAAATGGTTCAACGCTGAAAAAGGTTACGGATTCATCACAGGTGAAGACGGTGCTGATGTATTTGTACATTTTTCCGCAATCAACGGTGAAGGCTTCAAATCTCTTGAAGAGGGTCAGGCTGTAACTTATGATCTTACCGAGGGAGCTCGTGGAATGCAGGCTGCTAACGTTACAAAATTATAATTAATTTTGTACCCTGTATACTATTGAGTACTGACCAACAGCAGAAAGAGAATTTTAATATTTTCTGATAGCAGCAAAAGTCTCCGGATTTCCGGGGACTTTTTGTTATCCGGGATACAAAAAATATATTGCATAAAAGCCAAAAAGAATAGTGGAATCGGCAGAAATCTCTGTCATATCCACTATCCTTTATAATTTCGTAATTGTTCAGTACTTTCACAATTAAAACTTTATTCGCATTACAGCCTGTATCAAAGCTCTGCTGGTATTGCTGCTATCCGATCAGCAGGCAATTATCATTCTGCATCAGCAGCGTCAGTAGCGATCCCGGAAAGGTAATCATCCAGAGCGGAAGTATCCATCTCAGTATTTACCACTACTTCTTCTTTGCCTTCATTTACCTTGCTGTATACAGAAAATCCGATCCATACAACTGCAACTATACAAAACGCAAGGGCAATCAGCTTCTCAAGACGAAGAACCCTTTTTTCTTTTTTCATGATTTTTTCACGGTTCGCTTTTTCAGCTTTGTAAGCATCCACTTTTTTCTGGCTCATAATCTATCTCCTTTATATGCTCACTGCAAAATATTATTTCTGCATATTATAGCACACTCTTAAAGAAAAGAAAAGCCTCAAACCTTATACAACAACAATAATCCCGCCATCATTGGCATACATACTGCTGACTCCCGCAGTATCCAGAACCAGGATCTTCTTAAGGTTCATTTTTTCCTCAAGAGCCTCCTTCAGCATCTGGGCACGCTGTGCACAGTTGCAATGAGAAATAGCCAATGTCCGATTTACACTGTCTGTGGTTACTTCCTGAATGTGTTCTACCATCTTCACAAGAGCCTTATTCATACCTCTTGCCTGGTCAAGCTGACATATGGTACCTTCCTGAGTAGCACCCATCACAGGTTTGATCTTCAGTGCTGATGCAACCAATGCCTTCACCCTGCTAAGACGCCCGTTCTTACGAAGAGTTTCAAGATTCTCAAGTACAAAAAAAGTATTCTGCTGTGAAATATAATGTTCTACCGTATCGATCGTTTGCTTATAGTCCATCCCCTTTTCTTCACATTCCTGGATCTTTAATGCGATCAGGGTTTCTCCAACCGATGCAGAACAAGAATTAAATATATGGATCTTCTTGCCTGGATGCTTTTCTTCCACCAGACTTCTTCCCAGCATTGCACTGTTATAGGATCCGCTCAGCTCAGCTGATAAAGTAACGCAATACACATGATCCGCATCGCAGTCGAAAGCCTTCCTGTATCGTTCCGGTGATGGGCAGGCTGACTTTGGACATTCCGGACAATCAGCCACCTTTTTCAGAAAATCCGCCTGGTCAAAAGTACTATCATCTATGATATTCTCATTTCCAACAGTCAAAGTAAGAGGGACAGATTCAAATCTGGTATCCTGCTTCCATTCATCTAAAAGTTCTCCGCAACTATCTATCACAATCTTATAGCTCAATTATATCGTCCTCTTTTCCATAATATGTAGTATTGAATACCACATCTATATTAGCATATCATATTGTATTTGAAAAGTCTTTTTAGAAAACTCTATCCTTTTTTTTTATTTTCGTTTATAATGATGTGGGAATAGGTATCTTACATATTATGAAACAGAGGATTTTCAATGATTGCTTTAAAAATAACAGATCTTCGAGATTTTACGAACAAACTATTTATAAGAGAAGTATTTGATTCATTCTGGTTGAACCAGGCTGAGATTACAACTTATAATACATTTTCTATTGATGGGAAACTGCATACAGATTTTCTGGACAGTGACCAGCTTCAGATACTCCAGAAAAGTGGGCGCACCTACTCCCTTTGGAAAGAAACAAGACCTTTCTGCTGGTCCGTGATCCGTGGCAAACGCACGCCTCTTTCTTTCAAGATCGTTCTTCAGCTGTCCAAAACTCAGACACAGGCTCTTGCGGCTCAGGCCAGCCTTTCTGCTGCCCCTTCTGCCATCAGTGGACTTTATCTGAATCTTCAGTTCAAAAACAAAATCCTGCTATGTACAACAGGGACAGCTTTCAACACATTTATTCCAGACAAACGTCTGGAACAGTTATGGGACGGTATGGTACTGGACTTTTTTTCCCAGCATCAAATCATATTTGAAGAGATGTAATCTCCGGAGTCAGTTTCGCCATTCCGACTCCTGTTTCAGCTCTTCTTCATCCTTTGTCATCTTTCACATATGCTTTGTCAGATCTGCTCTTTCAGATAATATGCCAACATATCGACAAACTCACTGTTTGTAGGTTTATACTCTAAAGTGTAACCTGCAATTTCCTGTATCTTTTCACGGTTGTTCTCCCAACATATATTAATAACGGTACGTATATCATGCTCCACATTTACAGGTGTGGACTTAAATTTCCGTGCCAGACAGGGATATACATCTTTCGTGATCCGTACAGGCTTTTCTGCGAATCCCATTGACAATTTCACTGCTTCTGCAACAAAATAATAACCTTTATACTTTGAAGTAGCTCCAAGTGTTCTAATCAAGCCGTAAACCTTTCTCATAACTCTCCTCCTGTAAAACAATGTTTCCTTTACTTCTTACCTTGGTTCACACAGTGATACAATACGGCTTTTCTTACACTTTTCTGGATTCTATCTGAAAGAATCATCTGAATTACAACAATAACCCATTAATATTATACACAACAACTCCGGAAAAATATATATATTTTTTATAATTTTTTTTCAAGTCGAGCTTGCTGTTACTCACCACCTGAAAAAAGCGGGAATCTTCTCGACTGAGATAAAAAAAATCGCTGTCTCTGGTACAGATATAATATATCTTGTACCAGACAGCGACCTTCTTACGGCTTTATTAAGCTTCTGCCAGTTTCAGCAGAATATCATTGCTTCTCTTAACAAATTTTGTCATTTCTTCTGGTGAAAGCTGTTTATGGCTCATCATTGCCAGATCATACAGCTGTTCACAGATCATGGATGTATTCTCCCCATCTGTATGCTCTGCCACATACTGTACCAGCGGATGGTTTGCATTCAGGATTAGGGTTTCCTGACCTCCAAACATGGACGGATCCATGCCATACATATTATACATTTTCATCATATCCTGCATACGGCGGCTTTCCTCAGACAAAGTAACCATTGCTGCAACACCCGCATTTTTCAGCTTTTCAACCTTTACTTCCAATTTATCTTTCTTAAGGCTTGTACGGAAGATATCTGTCAGCTTCTTTACTGTATCTTCGTCAATGGCAGCATCTTCTTTCATTTCTTCAGAAAGGTCTGCATCAATTCTCTTAAACTGTACATGCTCATCTTTCTGCTCCAAATGAGTGATAAACGGAGCATCAATATTATGTTTCATGATCACAGCATCTTTGCCTGCTTCACGGAACATATTGATATACTGGCTCTGCTGGATCTCATCTGTCACATAAAAGATCGTTGTCTTTTCCGGCTCTTTCTTATCATCAGAAGTTTCTTCTTTCTTCTCTTCTGCTTCTTTTGTATCTTCAGCCTTCTCTTCAACATTCTGATCTTTTTTATTTTCTTCAATGCAGTCCTTCAATGTAAGATATTTTCCGTCAATATTCTTGAACAGAATGTAATCATGCATTTTATCTGCAAATTTATTATCCTTAATGCAGCCAAATTTAATAAATGGACTGATATCATCCCAGTATTTCTCATAGGATTCTCTGTCTGTCTTACACATACCAGTCAATTTGTCTGCAACCTTTTTGGTAATATATTCAGAAATTTTCTGTACAAATCCATCATTCTGAAGTGCTGATCTGGATACATTCAGAGGCAGATCCGGACAATCGATCACACCTTTCAGTAAAAGCAGGAACTCTGGAATCACTTCTTTAATATTATCAGCAATAAATACCTGATTATTATAAAGCTTGATGGTTCCTTCGATAGAATCATACTCTGTATTGATCTTCGGGAAATACAGGATACCTTTTAAGTTAAAGGGATAATCCATATTCAGGTGGATCCAGAACAATGGCTCCTTGTAGTCCATAAATACAGTCCTATAAAACTCTTTGTATTCTTCCTCTGTGCATTCATTTGGATGCTTCATCCACAGTGGATGGGGATTGCTTAAGGATACTGGACGTTTGTTAATCTTTACCTTATCCTTTGCAGGAGAAACTTCGACAACCTCTTTCTCTCCTTTATCATTTTCTTTCTCTTCAGTCTTAGCATCTTCATGAATATGCTCAACAACTACATCATCCTCACGAAGCTCTGACTCATCAATGGTTTCGTACTCCTGCTCCTGATTTTCCTTAGCAAGATAAATATTTACCGGCATGAAGGAACAATATTTCTGAAGTACTTCACGCATACGATATTCATTGGCAAATTCTACGCTCTCTTCATTCAGGAACAGTGTGATCTCTGTACCAACTGTTGTCTTATCCCCATCCTGCATATCATATTCTGTACCGCCATCACATGTCCAATGTACAGCTGTGGCGCCCTCTTTATAAGAAAGAGTATCAATATGAACCTCATCTGCAACCATAAATGCAGAATAAAATCCCAGTCCAAAATGACCGATAATCTGATCATCTGTAGTCTTATCCTTATACTGCTCCAGGAACTGGGTAGCGCCTGAAAAGGCTATCTGTGTAATATACTCTTCTACTTCATCTGCAGTCATACCAAGACCATTATCAATAAACTTCAGGGTCTTCTTTTCCGGATCTACAATAATATGGATCTCCGGCTTGTAATCATCCGGCAATGTATACTCGCCCATTACATCCAGTTTCTTCAGCTTCGTCACTGCATCACAGCCATTGGAAACCAGTTCCCTGACAAAAATATCATGATCAGAATATAACCATTTCTTTATAATTGGAAAAATATTGTCACTGTTAATTGATAAACTACCATGCTTTTCAGCCATGTAGATCACTCTCCTTTGATTTTTACTCTTATGCAATATATACTAATACTCTTCTTTTCAAAAGTCAAGAAAAATTTAGCACTCATGCAAGTTGAGTGCTAACAGCAGGCTTTGTTTCATAAAACAGCAGGCTTTTTAGGGAATAATAAGCTTCCCTAAAAAGCCTGCTGACAACATCACTATATTATGAAATCATTTTTTCTTTTTTCTGTAAACAACTACACCAATGATGCAGATCACTGCAACCACCAGAATAATCACAAATGTCATGATCGGTGTGTTATCACCGGTACGTACTGCATTTTTCTGGTTAGCATCTGTACGGTTCGCTGCCGGGGTAAGATCCTGGCCATCTGCCTGTGAAACATTGAAGTTGACCTGCTTAGCATCCTGTGCACCTGTATTTACCCAGTTACTTCCATCGTATTTCTGCTGATTGAATACAACTGTCATAGTATAGCTTCCTGCCTTAGCCATTCTGAATGTAGCTGAATAAGGAGCCTGCTCCCACTTTCTTTCTTCAAGAACCTTCCAGCTTGCCGGAATATATCTGGTATCTCCGGTTCCAGGATCGGTATTATTCATACCTGCACCATTTGCTGTGACGGTGATCTTGGTCGCTGTAGTATAAGCTGCGTTAGGATCAATCCCTGCAATAGTATTTCCGGATGGGTCTGCAAGCACTGCAGAACGTCCATTCACACTTACTTTTGCAGAAACAATAGTGCTGATCTGATCAGGATTGGTCACACCACTAGGTAATGTCACTGTTCCCTTTACAGTAAATGTCTGTGCATCTGTACTGTCCGGATCATAAGAGCTGCCATTTACATCCCATTTAACGGATGCTTTCATCTTTCCATTTGTAGTACTGATGACAACAGTCTCAGGAAGCTTCAGAGCCTTAGCGGATTTCTTCGTACCATTGGCAAGCCCTGTAATTTGAGAAGGTTTGGTAATCCCTGTCAGTTTAACCTCTGCTTTTGCAACTGTAAGGATTGCCTTTACACTTGTCTGGGAATTATCGCTTGCTACTACAATATCCTGATCAAACAGTCCTTCTGCAAGACCTGTCTTAGGTCTTATAGTAAAGGTTGCACTCTCACCTGGTGCAAGTGTCACTGCTGAAAGAGCACCCACCTCAAAATCACCGCCTGTTGGCTGCTTCAGATTGATGGTTGTATTACCTTCATTCTTTACAGTAACTGTGCCAGCCTGTGGTGCTTCTGTATAACCGGCTTTCACAGTACCAAAATCAACTATGCTGGGATTTACAGATAATCCAAATACATCTGCCGGTGCCACCGTCAAAGAAAATGTATATGTGAATACAACATTTCCGTCATTCAATACAGACACCTGACCTGTATAGGTACCAGCTTTCAACCCCATCTTCGGCTGAACTGCCAGAATAGCAGACTCCCCACCTGCTATAGAAGCCTGTGAAAGAGCTGCAGTAAATGCATTCTGTCCTGCCTCATCAAGAACAGCTGTCAGATTCGCTGCTGCATTTCCTGAATTGCTTACTGTAACAGACTTTGCATCTGGTGCTGCTGCATATCCTTCTTTTACAGAATCAAATGCAAGAGTACTTCCGCTTGCCGGATCTGCTGCCAGACTCGCTGCTGCCGGTGCATTCACTGTAAGGGATACAGGATAGGTAGCAAAATCCACTCCATTAACCTGTACAGTCACATTACCGGAATAAGTACCTGCTGTAAGACCAGCTACTGGCTGAACTGTCAATACTGAAGATTCCGTTGCGCCTACTGCTAAGGTATCTGCTGAAAATGCTGCTGTAAAAGCTGCCTGTGCACCTGCGTCAAGCACTGCCTTAAGCTGTGCCTCTGCTGTGCCTGCCTGATTGCTGAAGCTTACAGTCTTCCCTGCTGGAAGTTCTGTATATCCTGCTGTAACAGGATCAAATGTAAGGGCTGTTCCTGCAGGCACGTCTGAAGTCACAGAAGGTGCCGGATCAGTTTTCTGCTGATCCTGTGGTGCATTTGTATCCTCACCATTTCCATCTGTTACCTGAGCTGCTTCATTCACTGTGAAATCTGCTTCAAAGGAAGCCTGTGCACCTTCCTCGGTAGTATAGGTGATCGTGTCCTTATAAATACCAGCCGGTATACCCTCTCTTGGCTGAACCCATACATTTACAGATTCCCCTGCTTTCAAAGGCTCTGTAATATCCTGTACCATAAAGTGCTCTGGTGAAACACTGGTGAAATTCAAATCGCCTGTGCCTGTGTTAGTAATAGTCACATACTGCTCACCAGGAAGCTGTGTATATCCTGCCTCTGCACTGCCAAAATCAAGTACACCAGTGCTGTTATCCATAGATACTTCTGCACTGTATGTCAGTTCCGGAGCATCTGCATCTGTAGTCTCCGGAATATTAAGAGTCTCTTCATTATTGATCTGGATCGCACTGTTGTCTGTATCTGCCGGAATATCCTGGGCAGCTCCCGTAGTGCCGTCATCAGAAGCCTCTGGAATATTTGTATCCTGGGTATCTCCTCCAGCCTCCGGGATGTTTGCATCCTGGGCATCATCCCCAGCCTCTGGAATGTCTGTATCCTGGGTATCATCCCCAGCCTCCGGAATATTTGCATCCTGGGTATCATCCCCAGCCTCCGGAATGTCTGTATCCTGGGTATCACCCTGAACATCTACGTCTGCGTCTGAAGCACCCTCGCCTGCAGCCTCCGGAATCTGTACATCCTGCTGCGTAAGGTCATCTTCATTATCCTCATCCGGAGCAGGAGTCTCACCCTCTGCCACAACCTCCACACTAAGTGCCTTTAATTCACCTGTAAAACCAAGTTCTTCATTTCCTGTGATCTTAAGCTGGATCCTGTTGCCCATATCTTCCTGTACCAGGGTGTACGTTTTCTCTTTACCCACCTCAGTCAGTTCATCTCCAGTCTTTCTTGACCACTGGAATGTAACATCCTCGTCTGTAATCCCTTCAGGAATTACCTTTTTATACTCTGCTCTGAGCACACTTCCCACAGAAGCTGTTCCTTTGATCTTCAGCTTTCCATCAAGCTTCACAGCCTGTGCTTCCGATGCAAATACAAGTGACGGAAGTAACGAAAGAGCCATAAGCATTGCCATTAGAACAGATAAAATCTTTTTGGGTTTCATATGCCATCCTCCTTTACATTTTATGTCCGGCAAATCATATCACTAATTCTGATCCGGATATATCTGCTGTTTTATTTTCTATATGTATTATAGCAGACTTTTTTTTCTTCATGTAAAATGGATTTACCTGACAGTTTCACCCTTCTACGATCAAATATGTTCCATCAGGAAGAGGAAAAACTTCACTTTCTTCTTCCAGTTCTTCATCTGAAAGTCCATCTACATCTGCGCCCATTCCGGACAGATATACTTTTACATCCTTGATGGAATCTACCACAACCGCCATGCAGTCTTCCAGAAAAGCCTCTGCCTCTTCCGGATTCTCTGCTACTGGTTCATCAAAAAGCTGTCCCTGTTTTTTCAGAAATATGTTAATGCATTCTTCTGTATACATATTATTTTCCTCCTGCTGTTCAGTTTCCTATTTAGTTGTGTTTCCTATTTAGTTTTTAGTTGTGTTTTCTATTTAGTTGTGTCTCCTGCTTGCATGGAATTATCTTCTCGCCGGAGTAAGGGGAATTTTCTCTATATTTCCCTCCGACTGAAGAATAGCCTCCAACACCGGCTCTTCTCTTTCTGCCTCAAAATCTGCCGAAGCACGTACCCCCGGCTTGGAATGTGCCATGGCAAAGCTGTATTTTACTGCCTGAAGCATTTCAATATCATTGTATTCGTCCCCAAAGACCATACACTCATCTGCTGCAATGCCATACACATCCTGTAAAGCTCGCAACCCAATGGCTTTATTCGTCTGAAAAGGTATAAAATCAATCCATGCCGTTCCTGACGTCACAACCTTGCAGCGATCACTGAACCGGTTCTGCCAGTATTTTATACATTCATCTGTAACCCCTGCCGGCTCATATACTGCCATTTTCAAACAAGGAAGCGTGATCTCCTCCACACCTTTGATCACCTTACAGTCACATTTCACCACATTCTTGAGCAGATTGTAATATTCCTCTGTTTTCGGCTGAATATAGTAAAAATCTTTTGTAGAGCAAGAGTATTCTGCACCTTCCTTTTCATTTACTGCCTGGATGATATCTTTCATCAGGTCTGAGTCAAAGGTCTCCTGATACAGGATCTTATCATCTTTTACCACCAATGCACCGTTTTCACATATAAACGCCATATCTGATACAACCGGGGCAAACAGACGTCTCATATTCGCATACTGTCTTCCGCTGGCAGCAGCAAAAAGAATCCCCGCTTTTTTCAGTCTTGGAATCAGATCAAACATTTCCTCTGGCAGATCCTGCGCTCCGTTTAGCAGCAAAGTTCCGTCCAGATCACTTGCGATCAATTTAATCATCTTTTTTCTCCCTGTAAATTTTCCATATATCTTTCGGTGTTTCAAGCAGAAGATCTGCACCGTTTGCAATCAATTCGTCTTTTGTGCGATATCCCCAAAGCACACCCACAGTCAGCATGCCAGCCGCTTTTCCTGTCTGCATGTCTGTGCCAGTATCTCCAAAATACATACATTCTTCTGGCTTTACATTCATGATCTGTGCTGCTTTTAAAGGTTCATCCGGTGCAGGTTTCCTGCGAATCTGGGAGCTTTGTCCGATCACCACATCAAAAAGATCCCCAAACAGTTCCTCTACCACTTTTACAGAAGCAACATGTGGCTTGTTAGAACAAACAGCAATTTTAACCCCAGCTTCTTTTAACGCATTTAAAGCTTCCATCATATGCGGATATACAGAAACCTTATAAAGTGGATCCTGGTCAAACCTTTCTCTGTACATTTTTCTTGCCTCTTCATAATGGTCCAGCTGAGGATCTCCTGCATCTTCCAGACATCTGCGAACCAGCATATCTGCCCCGTCCCCACAATAATATTTAAATTTTTCAGTAGGAAGTTCTCTAAGTCCCAATTCTGTAAGCACCTGATTAGCCACAGTCGCCATTGAATCCAGTGTAAATGCCAGTGTTCCATCCAGATCGAAAATACACGCTTTTCTCATAATCTCATCCTTTCAGATTTATCCCCATTTTTTTCGTTTCGTATAAAAGCCGTCCAACAGGAAGGCCGATCACATTATTGTAATCTCCCTTGATCTCTTTTACATAAATCCCGAAAGCCCCCTGGATCCCATAGCTTCCAGCCTTATCCATTGGCTCGCCTGTTTTTACATATGCTTGGATTTCTTCCAAAGACACCGGGTAGAACGTAACATCTGTACATTCCCAGAACGTATTGGTAAGCCACTGGCCAGCCTGTTTTTTGAAAACTGTCACACCTGTGTATACCTGATGAGTATTCCCTTGAAGGCAAAGCAGTGTTTGTACTGCGTCTTTTGCATCTTTTGGCTTTCCAAGTATCTTTTCCTGATAAACAACGATGGTATCTGCTCCTATAACCAGAGTTCCCTCTTCCCAAAAATGGCTTTCAGCCACCATCTGTGCTTTCTGGAAGGATAACTGTTCCACCGCTTCCCATGGGATATCTGTACTGATCTGTTCTTCTCCTGTTGCAGGAAGTACTGTAAAACTTACTCCTGCCAGCTGCAGAAGTTCTTTCCTGCGCGGAGATGCAGATGCCAGAATAATATTATCCATAATTCCTCCTGCAAATTCTTTTTCTTCGATTTTTAACATGCTATAGTATACCCTCTCCCTTTCTGCCATGCAACTTCTTTTATATTTTTCTTTTCTTTTTCAGACAAAAGTATTACAATGGACACATTAGAAATGAGTAATCTAATCACTTGGTTTTACTCATAATATGAAAGGAGTATATCACCATGGCAAAAATTAATAAATACTGGGGATTTGTCGCTGTTGGCGCCCTGACAGCCGCTGCTGCTGGTGCTATTGCTGCAGCTTTTTTGAAAAATCGCACGGATCTTGAGGATTTTGATTTTGATGATGAAGACTTTGATCAGGACGAATCTGAAGAAAAGCCTGCAAAGGAATCTAAAGAAGCATTCCAGTCCTGGGAACCATCTCCAAACGATGAAACTGAAAATGACGTTACAGCCGCTTCCCAGGAAGATACAGCTGACGAAGCCACAACTGCTGACAACTCCCAGCCGGAAGCAAAGAATGAAACTGATAAGACTACTGATGCTCCCCAGGAAGATGCAGCTGATGAAACCACAACCGAAATTCCTGTGGAATAAATAATTCAGGGGATGCAGGCCTTTAATACAGGCTGCATCCCCTTTCTATTTATCTTTATGCTTTTGGAAGTTTAAAGCTGCTCTTCAATGATACAATCCTGTTAAAAACAGGCTGCCCTTCTTTTGAATCATGAATATCCGCACAGAAGAAACCGTTCCGCACAAACTGATAGCTGTCATATCCCTTTGCTCCCAACAGTGCAGGTTCCACATAGGCCTCTGCTTTAACCAGAGAATTCGGATTCAGGTTCAGGGAACCATCTTCTTTATTGTATACACCCTTTTCCTCATCTACAATGTTCTCATACAGACGAACCAGGACTTTTCCTGCATGGGTTGCTTCTACCCAATGGATCGTCCCTTTTACTTTACGTCCATCCGGTGCATTACCTCCCTTGGTAGCCGGATCATAGGTACAATGCACTACCCGTACAGTACCATCATCATCCGCTTCAAATCCGGTGCATGTGACAAAGTATGCATTCATCAGGCGTACCTCTGTTCCTAGGAAAAGTCTTTTGTATTTCTTAGGAGGTTCGATCATGAAATCTTCTCTTTCGATATACAATTCTTTTCCAAATGGTATCTTCCGGCTGCCCAGAGCTTCATTCTCCATATTGTTAGGAGCATCCAGATATTCAATCTGATCTTCCGGATAATTATCAATCACCAGTTTGATAGGATCCAGAACGGCCATCATACGCGGTCTTTTTAACTTAAGATCTTCTCTGATGCAGTATTCCAGTGCTGCATAATCGACAGAACTGTCTGCCTTGGAAACACCGCAAAGCTCTACAAATTTCTTAATAGATTCAGGTGTATATCCTCTCCTGCGAAGACCTGCAATAGATACAAGACGCGGATCATCCCAACCATCTACAATACCATCTTCTACAAGCTTTTTGATATAACGTTTACCAGTTACCACATTGGTAAGATACAGCTTTGCAAACTCGATCTGTTTTGGCGGATGGGGATACTCCAGTTCCTCTACCACCCAGTTATAAAGCGGTCTGTGATCCTCAAACTCCAAAGTGCAGATAGAATGGGTAATCCCTTCAATAGCATCCTCAATGGGGTGTGCGAAATCATACATTGGATAAATACACCAGGTGTCTCCTGTTCTGTGATGGGTACGATGAGCAACTCTGTAAATAACAGGATCACGCATATTCATGTTTGGAGATGCCATATCAATTTTGGCTCTCAGTACTTTCTCTCCATCACCATATTTGCCTTCCTTCATCTCTTCAAATAAATTCAGGTTTTCTTCTACAGAACGGTTGCGGTAAGGGCTTTCCTTTCCCGGCTCTGTCAGGGTTCCCCTATACTCACGGATCTGTTCAGCAGTCAGATCACAAACATAAGCTTTACCTTTTTTGATCAGCTTTACAGCAGCCTCATACATCTGTGGAAAATAATCAGACGCAAAAAACAGTCTGTCTTCCCAATCTGCTCCCAGCCAATGGATATCTTCTTTAATAGAATCTACAAACTCTGATTTTTCTTTGGTCGGGTTTGTATCATCAAAACGCATATTAAATTTACCATTGTATTCTTTAGCAAGACCATAATTCAAAAGAATAGACTTTGCATGGCCAATATGCAGATAACCATTTGGCTCCGGCGGAAAACGGGTATGAACAGTATCATAAACTCCCTCTGCCAGATCTTTATCAATAATATTCTCAATAAAATTCTTGGAAATGGTTTCGTTTTCCATCTTTTCCCCTCCTATTGCTAATGGTCTTACTTTTTCCCGCTTGTAAGCATTTTTATTTAGAAAAAAAGTCCTTGAAAATCAAGGACTTTAAAGCTGCTGACGGGAATCGGACCCGTGACCTCCGCCTTACCAAGGCGACGCTCTACCGACTGAGCCACAGCAGCACTGACTGCAAGCTTTTTGCCGCTCACAGTCAATTATATTAGCAGAGAACCGGTTAATTGTCAACACTTATTTTTGCCTGACACGCATATTTTTTTATGCCTGACACACATATTTTTTGTCTGGCACGCATATTTTTACCTGGCACATTAATTTTTGTCTGGCACCACTTATTTTTTCACTTGGCCGGAATGATCACATTTCTTACAAAATCCGTGTGACTTAAATATTCATCCGTTACTTTTTTATTCACAAATTCCGCTTCTCCATCCTGATTCCCAGACAGTTGAAAGTCTACACAGCCATCTGCAGTTATACTTCCATTTTTCACATTTCGTATTTCTTCCAGCATATATCTGGCTGTTTTTTCTTCAAAAGCCTGATACTGCCCGGCTGGCACCTGAAAACTTATCATCACAGAATACTCTTTTTTCTCCTGGATCCCAACCTCAGGAAAACGTACTTCTTTGAACAGAGTATATGATTCTCCATCCAGATCCTGGCCTGCGACTCCCAGAAAGAAACATGGCGTTCCATGCGCCTTTACGATTTCCTCACTATGAATGGTCTTTTGCAGTTTTATAGTTACATACTTTACATTCATAATCCTGAAGGACTGAAGCTGATCACTTGCTTCTATCTGACAGGTTACTGGTTTTCCTTTTTTATACCCTGCGGGTGCTTCCAATTCTGTCAATGTGTAAAGGCCTTTCGGTATCCGGTAGATCCTGTATGGTTTTTCACCGGAAACCCATGTTTCAACTACTGTTCCTTTGTCGTCTGTCAGTTGAAGTTTTGCACCTGAAATCGGCTGTCCGGTACTTTTATCAACTTTTAGGAATTCCGCTTTAATACAGGAATTTTCTACCAGGATCACATGCTCCTTCTCCCCCTGGCACAGCCCTTTTTCATCAATCACAAATTCTCCGGATATCAGGTCTCCGGCATAGCCTTCCGGTATGTTGGTTTCCTGATAACAATAGGTGCCAGGAATATATCCACTTAAAAGTATAAGCCCCTGTGAATCTGTAAAAAGTTTCTGTCCTGTTTCCTTTCCACTATCTTTATTCCAGACCATAAAACCTACGCCCTGTAATGGTGTATACTCATTTTCCCCATCCAGACGCTCAGATACTTTTTTCAGATATACTGTGGTCGGACTATTAATAAATACAGCTTCTGACGGCTGGTTTTCATATCCGGTGCTTTTCACTTCTACAGTCTGGGGAGTCGGATCTGCACAGTAACCTGCTGGTGGGTTTATCTCAGACACCGTATATTTTCCGGCATATAATGGGTCTGAAATCCCTTTCCCGGATGTTAGAGTAAGCTGCTGCACTATCGTCCCTTCCTCCAGAAGTAAAGCTCCTGCCGGAGAATAAATATTTTCAGCAGACCGGATCTCAAACAGGGCTCCAGGAAGTTCTTTCCCGGCGGCATCCGTTTTACGGATACAGATTTTTCCTTTTCCCAGTTCTTTTAATATAGTGTACACCGGCTGCGAAACAGCTGTCTTCGCCTGTGTATCTGTTTTATGACAACTTGTGACTGATGCACTATTGGAAATCCGGTAAACCAGATAATTACCTTCTGGTGTAGGTTGAAGCTGACTTGTATCCATCCTGACCCGTATTTTAAAAATATATGTGGAGCCATAAAAGTCGCTATTGGATAAGTGTACCGACTGAAAGGTGATGCCCTGACCTTCTGTAGAAATCTGGAACCATCCGGTAACATCTTCCCCGGTCTCTCCTTTGATTACCTGTACTGATCCATCATAAGCAGCTCCCACCGGAAGCATATCCGCAATAGTATATTGGTTATAATAGTATGCAGGTGCCTCTACGGGAACATGGTTTGTCAAATAGTAATAAAATGAATCGCCTGCTGCTCCAATCAGATTTTCCGTTTTTCCAGCCAGTTCTGCCAGGCTTACCTCCGTATTGCTTACATATTTGTAAATCTTCTGAGGATTCTCTCTTGCGCCATAAGATTCCCCATCCCAGGCAAGCAGCCCCATATCTACTCCTGTATCCTCAGGAAATTTTCCGGTGCTGTATTGTGCATATTTCTCCCTACTGGATTCTGCCGGTCTGCGTCCCTGTTTAGAGTTACCAGCTGTTGCGATCAACAGATTCAATTTTGAGCAATCCTTCAATTCCCAATATACAGTACCATCTATCCATTTTCCTGTTTTTCCGTGATAATCTGTATTCTGAGCAGCATTCACCATCTGGTAGGTCTGATTAAACCGGGGAAAATCATTCTGATAGTAAGCAGAACAGCTTTTCATTGCATATCGTCCTGCCAAGGTACCATCCAGGAGACGGATCCCGAATCTCTGGCCTGCATCAATATCCAGCCAGCGAAAACTATAATCCCCCTTTACCGGTATGCTTGTTCCATGTTTCAGAATCTCTATCCGGATATTCTGATCAGCTCCGCCAAATGCAAAACATAAACCATATTTTTTCCAGAATCCAAAAGCAGGATATATTCCCGATACTCCATTTCCATTATCATCCAGCACATAATCCTTATATCCTGTAACTGTAAAACGCATATCCAATCCGCAGTTCATTTCACTGTTAAACCCTACATTCTGCACAAGAAATCCATACTTTCCCGCCGCATTCATGTTCCTGGGGACAAAATAGATCACACCTCCCACTTCCAGATATGCAACATCATTTCCTGCATTGTTAAAAGGAACAAATACGAATTTCTTTCTGTTATTAGAGTCTCCCAGAAGATTATAGTTTCCCTTATAAACTTCACTGCCGGCAGTTACAAGCCTGTATTCAGATCCGGATGAAATGATGGCTTTGCCTTCTGTTACTGCAGTTATTTCATTTTTCAAATCCGGATCAGCAAGTTCATCCTCTATATGCTCATGGATTTCTCCATTCTCATCAGAAAACTCTTCATCTGCTTCCTGTTGGTTGAGTAAATCCGTTTCTTCCATAACCTCTTCCACGTCTTCAATTTCTTCAGGTATTTCAGATATTTCAGCAGCAGCTTCAAGATCAGATGCTAAATCATCCCCACTATTCTCGGACAGACTTTCATCAACATCCTGGATTTCCCAATTCTGATAAGTTTCTTCCAGTTCCTGGCTGCTTTGCCCATTCCGGCTTTCGGTATTTTCCGCCTGTACATATCCAAGACCACTTCCTGCCAAAAGCAAAACAGCCACCATACCTGCAAGCAGACGTATCCTGCCTTTCTTTTTCTTATTATACATACGATTCCCCTTTCTGGTCTGTCTGCTCCTGTTTCAAAAATTCCTGATAAATCAACGACAGGCTTTTTCCCTCCACATTTGTCTGGATCACCTGCGCTTTTACCTGAACCTTTAGCAGCTCATCTCCTTTCAGATCCCCTTCCAGATAATTCACCGCACGAATATTTCTAAATAAAGGCTCCGTCTTTTCTCCTGGTTTTAAGATTTCCGGATATCCATAAACATAGACCTGCTGATCTTCCTGTTCTTTCTGCCTCACCAGTTCCCAGCCTTTTTCTGCTTCAAAGGTAAATACCGCTCTTGATTCCTTGTTCATTTTCATCTTTGTATCGTCATTAACAACAGCTATCTCTCTTTTCGGTATACGGACTTCCAAAAACGCATATTCCTCATTTAACCCTGTATTTTTCACAACCGGATCCTTTTGGGTACTCTCACCAGGATGTAAATACATTTTCTTTTCCGGATTCCAGTGGGGTTCCTCTAATACAGCTTTTATGTTTCCTACAGTGATCACATTTTGCACCTCTCCAACCGCATCTTTTAAATAAGCTGCTGATGTGCCTCCTGCGATAAGACAGGTTCCCATCCCCACTGCTGCTAAAATCTTATATTTTTTTCTGTTCACCTTCAGCATTTATGTTTCTGCTTCTCCTTTCTTTTCATAAACAGACAGATCCCTTCTGCCAATACCAGAAGAATTATCAGTGTCACCATCCCGCATTTTGTCTTAAAAAACAAAATTCCATATCCCACTACAGGTATACACCCTTTGACGATTCCCTGGATCTGCTCTTCTTTCACCGGGCATGCATCCTGAATTTCATTTCTGTCCCCTTTTGTAAACAGCACCTTTCTTTTTTCGTCAATCCTTACCACCCGGTGGGTGACCGTACCTTCCTTCTGCCCTATCCGGTATGTGATCACATCCTTTGGTCTGATCCTGGAAAAGGATATTTTTCTCACATAAATCACAGCGCCTTTTGGAATTTCAGGTTCCATACTTTCGGAAATCACCGTATAACATTGCATTCCTAAAACCACAGGAACAGCCATCATAAACATGCCTAGATAGAATACCCCTTCCGTCATTCTCACCAACCAGGATCGAATGTCTTTCATTTTTCCGGATTTCCTTTCTTAAATTCAACTGCCTTCTTTTTGTATATTGCTATCATACTGATTCCAAGTACCAGAAGACATAAATTGGCTGATATTTCTGAACTGTCATCTGTTTTAGGGCTGATCCTGGCTGACATACCCATTTTGGTATCAGCATTGCCATATGATGAAGGATTCGCTACCTGATCATTTTTTCCTGCATCGTCTGCTGTTTTATTGTTCGGATCAGTTTCTTCACCATAAAAAACCCAGTCTACTTTTCCGGTAAGATTCTGGTATTCATTGCCCATTTCCGTATTCACCCAAAGCTTCACAACCAGTTCCTTTTTTGTTTTTCCCAAAAACCTCCCAAGCAAAATCCCTTTTGTCAAAGGTTGTCCTGATCCTTTCGTTTTTCCATTCACAGCACCCTGGTAAAGCACTTTATTTCCTTCCTTTACCTGTATAAATACATATTTTCCAAGAAAGGTCTCTATCTTTTTCTTCATCACGCCTGTCTGCGATTTCCCGGAATTATCCTCTGCTTTCAGATACAGATCCATACTGTTTCCACTTTGATTATTTATTTTTATGCTCTGTGTCCTTGCGCATCCTGGAAGAAGGTCTTTAAAATTTGCAAACAGATCTGCATCTCCTTCATTGATCACAATCTTAGAATCTTTCTTCACAGTAACCTTTGTTACCGTATCGCAGGCTCTGCATTTGCTTTCTGATACCCCCAGAACTTCTTTCTTTACCTTCCACAGATCTTCCAGTGCTGTGCTTGAAGCCTGTATGCTTTCTAATTCAACAAGGATTTCCCCATCCTTCCCCTTATACTGGTTGTCTGCTTCCTTACGAAGCCAAAAGCCTTTTAAAAGCGGCTCCTTTGTCGTCTTTCCCGGTTCCAGAATATCTGTATAATACCAGTAACCATCCCCCAGATTCTTCCATTTTTCCGTATTAAACTCCATTTGTATCATAGCCGGATCCAAGGATGGATCCGGTACCAGCTGATCTTCTGTATTCCTTTTCCCCAGAACTCCGGTAATGCGAAGTCTTATAAAGCTATCCCGTGTTCCGGTATTTTTCACATTCACGATTTTAGAAATCTTCTGGCCTGGATTCACATGATCTGGTATCTGATATTCCTCAATGATCCGATTGGAAAAAGAAGCTGTGATAAGAACATTTCTGGATCTTCCGGAGATTTTCCACGCTCCTGCTGCCGTACAGGTAAGCAAAAGAACTCCAGACGCTGTAATCATTATTTTTTTAAATATCTTTTTCATCTGCACCTCCTGTTAACTGATCCATAACAGCCCAGGCCTCCTTTGGTGCAGTGATTCCCTGTGCCTGAACTGCCTGTACAGAAATATCCAGCCTGTAGCCATCCACCAATTGAATCTGACGGTTATCCCAATCGGTTGGTATCACAATCGTGGTAAAAAGCATAGACTCTTCTCCATTATTCAAAATTCCGGTTCCGTCTTTTCCCTTATAATTAAAAATAAGACTTGCTTTCCCGGATCTGTATGTATCCTTTTCCCACAATGGGTTTATCATAGAATAAGAAGTCATCTCCTTCAGGGAATATCCTGGTTTCCGGTTCTGTACAAGCTTAATTGATTCTCCTGTATTGGTATAGCTTCCTTTAAATTCCGGATCATAATATATTGTTTTATAAATCAGATTTAGTTTTTCCATGTCAGAAATCGGTTCTCCCTGTTTGTCCAGGATTTCCACCTTCATCCGTACATAACAGGGTTCTTCCCCATGACTGCTATCTGTAATATTCTTAACTGTAGGATTTTTATATAAGGTACACCCCGGATATAGATTTTTACCATCATTATCCTTTTTGGGGTCCCACTCCGGTTCTTTCAATCCTACCGTCAGGTTGCCTGTGGTAAAACGGTTGATTTTTTCATCTTTATCTGTAAAAAAAGACATTGTGTCACCTTTCCATAACACAGCCGTACACAGGCATATACAAATCACTATTTTCCCTGCCCTTAGTAAAAAATTATTTTTCTTCATCCTGCAACAATCCTTCCACATATTTCATTCTACAATTCCAGTTCCTGGAACAATCCTGCCTGATAAGCCTCTTCTGGACTGTTTAGTCCAAAATACCTTTCCCCTTCCATCTGCTGAAGCACCCTTCCTGAAACTCTGATTTCCACACCGCCTATCTGCCTGATCTTTTCAGCCATCAGATTGTTTACTTCTTTCCTTACTTGTACCTGTGTAAATAATGGCACCGTTGTTTCTCCCTTCTCCGGAAGCTGACGTTCAAGAACTTTTTTATAATAAAAGCACTGCCTGACATCTTCCCTGCTTTCTCCTTTAAACCGGACCCAATCTGCCTTCTTTGGATCATCTGAATTGTAATCAATCTCGAATACCTGGCTAACTAGCTTCATGTCTTCCTTTGTCAGCTGTTCTCCTTTTTTTCTTTCATCAGAATCCCTGGTATAAACAAATTCCACTTTCAAAGCTACCAGTTCATCCATATCAATAGACGATGTATTCGTAACCTGTGGATCCTTCAAAAGCTTTATTCCCGGAATCACCAACAGGCCTTTTTCCGGTTCCCATGCCGGCTCTGTAAGAACTGCCTGCATCCCTTTCGCTCCTGCAAAATCCAGATGATTCACAACCTTTCTTTCATCTGTCAGATAAGCACCTGTTCCCTGATAAAGTGCCCCTGAAATGCAGGCAAGCGCCAGAAGCAGCCCTATAGCTTTTATATTTTTCCTCATTCTTTCCCTCCATCAAGCGCAGCAAATGCAGTCTCTGCATTTGTAAATCCGTAAGCCTGGACAGATTCAGTATAAACAATCAGATCGAATGGACAGATTTCTTCTTTTATCAAATCCGGCTTTAACTGAATTCTTTCAAATAAGGGCTCTGTCTTTTCACCTGCTGCCAATGCATTATCATAATAATAGTAGCCATCCTCTTGCCGGCTCCATTTTCTGTGGATCTGCAAAGGTTCACACTGTGACTCCCCACGCAAATCCGAAAAATGCACTCTGATCCGTACATAGACAGGAATTTTACTGTCATTGACTACCCAGGGCTTTTTGACGATCACATCGCCTGGTTGCGGATCCTCCGGTGGCTTAAATTCTTCTTCTATGTGTACTTTATTTTCTGCTGCCCTTATTTCATTTTGTTTCACATCATCATCAGTCAGATAGGCATAGGTAACTGCCCCGGCTCCCAGAACTGTCATACACCCCAATGCAAATAAGATCATGATTTTTTTTTTCATTTTCTGATAGATTTTATTTAGCTCCTTTCAAGTTCATTTTTTTCAGAAGTAAAAGTCATTCTCCCGCCCTTGTGCAAGCACAGGTGAGATCAAACCTTTTGACACTGTAATCATAGAATTACTGAATCAGCACAAGGGAATCACCTCCAGAAATGAAAAAAGACATGTACATGCTCCGGCATGTGCAAAAATAAATAGTACATATTTGCAATTAAAAAGATACAAAAATGAAAAAATGATCAGATTAAGATCAAAAGAAATTAGATTTATGAAATGTAACGCTGAAATATTTATAAGATGGCTATATCTTACCAAATAGAGAAAAAAAGTCAATGAAAGAACTATAAAGATCTATAAAAAAAGCCTAAAACTTTTCACACCTAAAAAAAAATGTTACAGAACATATTTCTTTTCCAGATAATTACGGATCTTTGTGCGGATCCTTCGTAAAGCATTGTCTACAGACTTAGGATTCTTGTCCATCAGCATCCCGATATCTGCATAGCTTTTTCCTTCTAAATAATAATTTAACACTGTATTTTCCATTGGGCTTAAAGCAGATTTGATTTCATCTTCCAAGGCACGGGTATTCTCCCTGTCAATGATGATCTCTTCTGGTGTTTCAACCCATGCTTGCGCCAGGGGGCTTTCTTCATCCTCCTGGCTTAGCGAAATATAGGTATTTAATGGCATATGTTTCTGTCTGTTGGAACTTTGAACAGCACTGTAAATCTGACGGTCAATACACATCTGTGCAAAGGTAACAAAAGAAGCTTCCTTTCCCGGATGATAATCCCTGACAGCTTTAAAAAGCCCAATCATCCCCTCCTGAATCAGGTCATCTGTATCACCGCCTATAAGGAACATTGCTCTGGCTTTCCGCCGTACAAGATATTTATATTTTTCGATCAGATAATCCGCAATTCCCGTTTCACCGGCACGCAGTCTTTGAATCAGCTCTTCATCACTATATTTACTGTACTGTTCCATAATTCCTCCTGCCCTTTACAGGCGTTTCAGGAAAGTCGCTGACGAACGATCTCGTATGCAAGTATACCTGCAGCAACTGAAGCATTCAGAGAATCAATATCCCCTTTCATAGGAATCGCTGCTGTAAAGTCACATTTTTCTCTGATCAGACGGCTGACTCCTTCTCCTTCATTACCGATCACCATACCGATAGGACCTTTCAGGTTCAGGTCATACATCCTATCACCATCCATATCTGCACATACAAACCAGATACCGGCCTCTTTCAGTTCATCAATTGTCTTTCCAAGATTTGTTACTTTTGCCACCGGTGTATAATTCAATGCACCTGCAGATGTTTTGGCAACGGTAGCTGTAAGGCCCACTGCCCTTCTTTTGGGAATGATCACTCCATGCGCCCCTGCCAGATTTGCAGTCCGGATGATTGCTCCCAGATTATGCGGATCCTCAATATTATCAAGCAGGAAAATAAATGGCGGCTCGCCCTTTTCTCTTGCTTTTTCCAGAATATCCTCTACGGTAGAATACTCATAGGCAGCAATCTGGGCGATCACTCCCTGATGGGAGCCTGTCTGGCTTAACTGATCCAGCCGCTCCTTTGGCACGTAATTGATAATCGTGTCTTTTTTTCTGGCTTCACGAGCAATACTTCTTACCGGACCATCCTGACACCCATCCAAAATAAAAAGCTTGTCGATCACCTGTCCTGAACGAAATGCTTCCATTACTGCATTGCGTCCCTCTATCTGCTCACTCATATTATTCCTCTTTCACCTTAATATTCCTGGGGTAATCCCAGCTTTACCAGTTCAAGGATCCTTGAAAAATCCTCTTTTAAATAAAGATACCCTACAAGCGCTTCAAACCCAGTGGCCCTTCTGTAATCAGACATTGTGGCATGCTTGGCCATTGTACCTGAATGGGCATTCCTGCCTCTTTTATAAACTCCATGCTCTTCCTCTGTAAGTACAGGCTCGATCTTCTCGATCATTGCAGATTGGGCAGACGCCTTTACAAGGCTACTGGCTTTTTTGTGAAGCTGGTTCACCGGACAGTTTCCACGCTTAACCAAAATGGTCCGTATGATCAGTTCATAAACACCATCTCCAATATATGCCAGTGTTAAGGGAGAATAGGTCCTAAGGTCCCTATCCTCCAATTGAAACTGCTGTTTAAGATTATCTAAATTCTTTTCCATTTTACACCTTCGCGTGTATCTTTAAGCTGAATCCCCTTTGCAAGAAGTTCATCTCTGATCTCATCAGCCCTTGCAAAGTTCTTGGACTTTCTTGCTTCCTGGCGCTCCTGGATCAGATCTTCAATCTCTTTATCAAGAATTTCGTCTTTTTTCTCCACGTTCAGTCCCAGAACTTCACACAGATCCTTCATTGTAGTGAACAACTGCCCTGCAAACTCTGCTGAGCTTTCTCCTGTTACATTTGTATTGGAAAATTTAACCAATTCAAAAACTGCTGCCAGAGCATCTGCTGTATTAAAATCATCATCCATGGCATCTTCAAATTTTGTAACAAAGCTTTCAGATTCTTTGATAAATTCTTTTTCTTCCTGAGAAGCTTCTCTGACTGCTGCATGGTCTTTCTGGTCCGCAAGCTTTCCAGCTGCCTCCACAATACGCTCCAGGGCATTTTTTGATGCCTCCATCAGATCTGCGCTGAAATTCAGCGGACTTCTGTAGTGTGCATTCAGCATGAAGAAACGCAGTACCTGAAGATCATACTGCTGGCTGATCTCACGGACTGTACGGAAATTACCCAATGATTTGGACATTTTACGGTTATCAATGTTAAGGAATGCATTATGCATCCAGTAACGTGCAAAAATCTTGTCATTGCAGCACTCGCTCTGGGCAATCTCATTCTCATGATGTGGGAAAATAAGATCTTCCCCACCTGCATGAATGTCGATCTCTTCACCAAGATATTTCTTAGACATTACAGAGCACTCTATATGCCAGCCCGGACGTCCTTTGCACCATGGAGATTCCCAGTAAGGTTCGCCTTCTTTTTTTGGTTTCCAAAGCACAAAATCCAAGGGATCTTCTTTCTGGTCTTCACCAGATACCTGAAGTGCACGGAAACCAGATTGGAGGTCATCCAGATTCTTATGGGACAGCTTTCCGTACTCTTTAAATTTCTTTACCCTGAAATATACGGTACCATCATTTGCTGCATATGCATAGCCTTTATCCATTAAGGTCTGGATCATACTGATCATCCCGTCGATTTCCTGAGTAGCCTGTGGATGAACAGTAGCAGGCTTTACATTCATTCCTGCCATATCCTTTTTACATTCTGCAATATAGCGTTCGGAAATCTCCTGTGCACTTACACCTTCTTCCAGTGCCTTTTTGATGATCTTATCATCCACATCTGTAAAGTTTGACACATATTCTACCTGATACCCTCTATATTCAAAGTATCTGCGGACAGTATCAAAAATAATCATAGGTCTGGCATTTCCAATGTGGATCAGATTATATACGGTAGGACCGCAGACATACATTTTTACTTTACCCTCTTCCAGAGGAACAAATTCCTCTTTCCTGCGGGTCAGTGTATTATAAAGCTTCATGATTCTCTTTCCTCCATCTTATTATTCAGAAGGCACACTGCCTGGGCAGCGATCCCTTCTCCCCTTCCTGTAAATCCAAGGCCTTCTTCTGTCGTAGCCTTAATATTCACACAGGACACAGGTATTTCCAATGTTTCTGCCACATTCCTGATCATCTCCGGAATATGGGGTGCCATTTTGGGCTTCTGGGCAATAATCGTCGCATCAATATTCCCAACCTCATATCCGCTGGAATCTATTAGTTTCTTCACATGGGAAAGCAGCACAAGACTGGAAATACCGGAATAGGCCGGATCTGAATCAGGAAAGTGCTTACCTATATCCCCAAGTGCAGCCGCACCAAGCAGTGCATCCATAATAGCATGAAGCAGCACATCCGCATCTGAATGCCCAAGCAATCCCAGTTCCCATGAGATCTTCACTCCTCCAAGAATCAGGTCACGGTTAGCCGTCAGCCTGTGAACATCATATCCCATTCCGATTCTCATTGTCAGTATTCCTCTTTCGTAACGATTCAGTACAAAATGCATTCCCCTGCTGAATAGTTACACTCTTTCTTTTTAAGCTGAAAAGCCGGGAATATCCTATCAGCTAATCGGATGTATCCCGGCTTTTATCATTTATTTATGTGCCTGATTATTTCTCGATGGCTGCAATCACTTCTACTTCGCAGAGAACATTCTTTGGAAGTGTTTTTACTGCAACACAGGAACGGGCTGGCTTATTCACGAAATATTTTGCATATATTTCATTGAACTGTGCAAAATCACCCATGTCAGCAAGAAAACAAGTAGTCTTAACTGCATTCTCAAAAGATGTCCCTGCCTCTTTAAGAACAGCGTCCAGATTCTTCATTACCTGCTCAGCCTGAATCTGAATCGTATCTCCTGCAAGCTCTCCTGTAGCAGGATCAACCGGAATCTGTCCGGATGTAAACAGTATATCATTCAGAATAATTGCCTGGGAATATGGTCCGATCGCTGCCGGTGCCTTATCTGTATAAACTACTTTCATTTGTCATTCTCCTTTCAAATGATTTTTCTTTTTTATAACTATTCAGTACCTCACAGGATACTGCCTGCTGAATAGTTACCTTTATTCATCATAATATATCATATAGCAAGTCTGGTCAAGCTATTTTCCTGAGGAGAAAGAGTCAGCTTCCCTCCGGCACATTTTCCAAATATTCATAAACCATAGCAGAAATCTTCCGTATATCATCTATGGCATCCTCTTCCTTAGGACACTTCTCTGACATCACACATAAAATATAATCTGTATGATTTCCATAAACAATGGCTATATCATGCTGGGTAGTGTCTGTTTCCCCAGTCTTATTTGCAATCGTTACAGATGCATCCAGCACCTGCGGAATCTTGGTACGATTCTTCTGCCCAAGCAGCAGTTCCAGCATTGCCTGTGAATCCTTACGGCTTCCGCACTCTTCCCTGTAGATCTTCTCCAGCAAAAGTCCGCAATCCTTCACAGAAGTGGTATTATTCTCTCCGATTCCAACCGGTGTTGTAGATGAGGGAGCAAGCGTATGAAGCACCTGCGTATCCTGATAACCCTCTGCTTTAAGATATTGATTGATTTTTCTGGCACCAGCTGCAAAATCGTATTTCTTGGTCTGAAGACGAACCAGTTCATTAAATGATTCATTATCACTGACTGTGATCATATTACTAAGAAGGGTTCCTATCTTCTTTGATATCTCCTTACTGCCAGCGTCTTTCTTGAGGATGCTTTCTTCGCTCTGTGTAACCACATCCATATTATCATAGGTCTCGGCCATTACAAAGGCCTTGATCAGGCTGGCGGATGCCATCCTCTGGTTGTTGATCACCAGCTTGTCATCTGTTCCAAGATCTTTTACATAGATGCTCCATTCCCCTTCAAAGTCTGTTACCATTTCCTGCAAAGATAGCTTCAGCCTTTGTATGCCGCCCTCATCCATATTCTGAATCCTGCCATCTGCATCATATACATAACCCTGGGAAGTGGTCCCTGCCTCTGAAGCCAGTACCCCGTTCTCTCCAAAATAATAATATCCATCAAAGCTTCTGCCATTTGAATCCATTGAAATATAAAAAATCCCAGGATCTGTATTCATCTTGCCGTTTTCATCGAAATAATAATAGGAATCATAGGTTTTTCCATTTAGAGTCAGCTGCTGGATATACCTGATCTGAGGTGCAGCAGAAATCCTGCCCAGATTATTGATCATATAACATCCATCTGCTGTATATCCGTCTTCCTCAGATGAAACAGAAAGGTTTTTCAGATAAGCCAAATATGGCACATGAGCCTGAAATTTCCCACTTTCATCATGATAATAGTATCCTTCAAAAACAGTCCCATCGATAGTAAAATTCTTGAAATAATGAACGGCTGGACGATTATCTCTGGATCCATCTTCTTTCAGACAATAAAATCCATCGCTTTTCAGAAGATACATCCCGCTTCCGTCCTGGATAGGACGCACCTGTGCTTCCTCTGTAACAGACAAAAGACTGCCACCAGCAGCAGCCTGAGGCTTAACTGTAAAAATAACGATCCCCAGTACTGCCACAGCCACGGCTATCACTTTTGCGTATCTTTTCATATACTGCTCCTTATATTCCTTATGCATCTAATACAGTGAATATTAAGTAACCACCATATTGGCTTGCCTTAATTTTCACTGCACTAGTCTCATCCTTGCGGAGCGTTTTATGTAATAGGAACATTACAGAGTAATTGCCGATTACATAAGAAAGTATCCCTACTCCACAGTTACGGATTTTGCCAGATTTCTGGGCTTATCCACATCCAGTCCTCTGCCTACGGAAACGTAGTATCCGAACAGCTGAAGTGGAATGATGGCCAGTGAGTTGGTAAAATACTGACTGGTCTTTGGAATATAAATCACATAATCTGCATTTTTCTCAATATCTGTATGTCCCAAATTGGTAAGAGCCATTACAAAAGCGCCTCTGGTCTTTACTTCCACAATATTACTGATCGTTTTCGGATACAGCTTCTCCTGTGTGGCTACTGCAACAACAAGGGTACCGTCCTCGATCAGGGAAATCGTTCCATGCTTTAATTCTCCTGCCGCATATGCCTCTGAATGAATGTAAGAGATCTCTTTCAGCTTCAGGGATCCTTCCATTGCAATGGCATAATCGATCCCACGGCCAATAAAGAACATATGACCGGCAGCCAGATAACGGTTGGCAAATTTTTGAATCTTCTCTTTCATGCCAAACAGGGATTCAATCTGATCTGGAAGCTGAATCAGGTCACTTCTCAGCTGTGCAAATTCTTCATCTGTGAGCATGCCTCTTACTTTGGCAAATTTCATGGAAAGCAGATACATAGCTGCAAGCTGTGCACTGTACGCTTTGGTAGTGGCAACGGAAATTTCCGGGCCTGCCCATGTATACATTACATTATCTGCTTCTCTAGCAATAGAGCTTCCTACTACATTGACGATACCCAGTGTTCTTACTCCATGATTCTTTGCGTCACGCAGTGCTGCCAGCGAATCAGCTGTTTCCCCTGACTGGCTGATAATGATCACTAGCATATTATCTTCATAGATAGGCTCACGATAACGGAACTCACTTGCCACATCTACTTCTACCGGAATCCTGGCCATGCTTTCAATCACATATTTAGCAGTCATACCTACATGGCTGGCAGAACCGCAGGCAACAATATCAATCTTACGGATGCTGCGTATCTCCTCATCTGTCATCCCAAGCTCCTCGATCACTACATCATCGTCCTTTAATCTGGGGCTGATAGTATCTCTCACTGCCTTAGGCTCTTCGTATATCTCTTTCAGCATAAAGTGCTCATAACCGCCCTTTTCAGCTGCATTAATATCCCAGTTAATGGTTGTAGGTGTTTTCTCAATCTCTTCGCCATCAATATTATAAAAATGTATATTCTCTCCGGAAAGACATGCAATCTCTTCATTCTCCATATAATATACACTTCTGGTGTATTTCAGGATAGCCGGCACATCTGATGCGATCAGATTGCCCATGCTGCTTGCACCTACGATCAATGGACTGTCTTTACGTGCTGCATAAATATGATGGGGATGATCCTTAAACATGATCCCCAGTCCATAGGAGCCTTCTACTCTATGCATCACTCTCTCGATTGCCTCTATCGGATCTCCCTTGTAATAATCTGTAAGCAGATGTACCAGTACCTCTGTATCTGTTTCAGACTGGAATTCATAGCCTTTATTTTCCAGTTTTTTCTTTAATTTGGCATAGTTCTCAATAATGCCATTATGTACTACTGCAATGGAATGGTCCTTATTAAAATGAGGATGTGCATTCACATCTGAAGGACAGCCGTGGGTTGCCCATCTGGTATGACCAATCCCACAGCAACCCTTCATAGTTTCGCCGCCATGCGTAAGTTCCTCCAGAACTTTCAGTCTGCCCATGGTTTTCTTGATCTGGATCTCCTGTCCGTCAAAGACAGCGATCCCTGCAGAATCATATCCTCTGTATTCCAGCTTTGAAAGACCATCCAGCAAAATAGGTGCTGCCTGCTTGTCACCAATATATCCAACTATTCCGCACATGAGATTACCTCCTGTTTTGTATGTATATAATCACTTTTTTCACCGAAAAACCTATAAACTCATAAACTTTCCCATGCTAAAAATATAACAAAAGTATACCCTAATTTTTCGGTCTGTCAAGTGCTTTCCAAAATCCCTCCAGCTTGCCCTCCAGTGTAGCCAGGCTGCAGCTTTGTCTGTCATCCCATTCCCTTGGGAACAATTCACCATATTTTCTGTCTGCGAAACGTTCATCTAAAAGCAGTATCACACCTGTATCCTCCCTGGTTCTGATCACTCTGCCTGCTGCCTGAAGTACCTTATTCATACCAGGAAAGCGATATGCATAATCAAACCCGTTCTCCCCTTTATCTGTATAATATTCTCTCAGGATCTCCCTTCTGATACTAACCTGGGGCAGTCCTGTACCAATGATCACTGCACCGATCAACTTATCTCCAATCAGATCGATTCCCTCAGAAAAAATGCCTCCCATAATGCAAAAAGCAGCGAACGTATAGTCATGTATATCAAAATTCTGAAGAAAGGCTTCTCTCTCCCTTTCACCCATGCCAGGATTCTGGCATACTGTTCTAACCCAATCCACAGAAAATTCTTCTTCGTAAACATTATATACGTCCTGCAAAAGCAGGTATGATGGAAAAAAGATCATATAATTACCTTTTTTCTTCCATACTGTTCTGGCTATGTACTCTGCAATCCGTCTGTATTCACTGTAATTTCTCCTAGTATACCGGCTGCTCACATCCACACCTGTAAGGATACACCTTTGTTCTTTACTAAAAGGCGACCTGACATAGATTCCATAATCATCCGAACGTACACTTAACAGCTTTCTGTAATAAATCATAGGAAGAAGCGTTGCGGAAAAGAAAACCGTGCTTATTCCTTTTTCAAGGGAAGCATTCAGATTCCCTGCAGGATTTACACAGTACAAATGAAGGCGGAACTTCCCATCCTCACTGTTCTCTGTATAAACCACATAGTTATCATCTACTAATTCGGAAATATTAAGAAAATCCCTTACTGAAAAATAGAAATCCAGAATCTGATCTGACAGTTCCTGATTTTCCGATTCTTCCATAAACTTCTCCAGTTCACCGAAAACTCTCAACATAGCAAGTGGTATCATTCCTGCATTCTCCAGTATTTGATAGCCTTCACATTCTTTTTGCATGGATAACAACTGACGATTTACCTTGTCAAGGCTTCTTGCCAAAGTCGGAGCCTTTTCCCTTACTTTCTTTCGTACTTCCAGCACTTCTTCCTTGCAGACAGAAGCACTGTACATTTCTCTCCCTCTCTCCACCAGATTATGTGCTTCATCTATAAGAAATATATACTCGCCTGAAACACCTTCCCCGAAAAACCGTTTCAATCTGGCATTGGGATCAAATACATAATTGTAATCACAGATCACGCCATCTGCCCATAAAGCCAGATCCAGGCTCATCTCAAAAGGGCACACCTGCCATTTTCTTGCCTGATCCTGAAGCGAATCTCTGTCATAGCTGTGTCCGGAAGTCCATAACTCATAAACACATTCATTGATCCGG
Organism: Blautia sp. 1033sp1_1033st1_G9_1033SCRN_220408; assembly: GCF_040929965.1. Lineage (NCBI taxonomy): Bacteria > Bacillati > Bacillota > Clostridia > Lachnospirales > Lachnospiraceae > Blautia > Blautia sp. 1033sp1_1033st1_G9_1033SCRN_220408. The sequence continues at coordinate 59,005 of NZ_JBFKZO010000013.1, forward strand.
TCAAAGTGACCTTTAGCATATGGGCAGGCCTTTGGATTACACTCTGTTTCTTCCTGAAAACAGATTTTTTCCTTGGCAGTCAAAGTGATCACCTTAAACTTCAGACCTTTTTCCTTCAAAAATGAAAAAGTCTCTTCTGCTACGGTTCTGGCAATCGTCTTGGCAGTAAGATAAAATATCTGCTCACCATGTCCTTCCCCCACTGCCCGCACTGCTGGAAAAATGGTGGATATGGTCTTCCCCACACCTGTAGGTGCCTGGATAAATATCTGCTTTTCCGCAGATATGGCATGGTAGACACTACTGACCATCTGCCTCTGCCCATCTCTGTACGGAAATGGAAATTCAAGATCCTGCATGGAGTGATTCCGCAGCTCTTTCCATTGAAGCTGATAAGAAACCCATTTGTGGTAATGGTCAAGAAGTTTCTGATACCAGTCTTTTAGTTCCTCCAGCATAAATGACTCACCGAATCTATGTATCTGTTCTGTGTCAAGGTTCACATAAGTCATCTGGATATCAATCTGATCCAGACATTCCATCTCCCCATACATCCTGGCATAACACATTGCCTGGGCCTTATGAACCAAAACCGGTGCTTCCAGCTGCTCCGGATCTGATGCGATCCCTTTTATCTCATCAATAACTGTAATATCATCCTTCGTAAAAATCCCGTCAGCCCGCCCTTCTACAAGGATGATCAGATCTTCATATTCTGTTTTCCATTTCAGGCTGACCTCAGCCTGATAACCGGCCCCCATTCTTTTCTGTATCTTGCGATGGATGCGGCTTCCTTTCTGCATGGCTTCCTTATCCGATACACTGTGCCGGTTATCAATGTCACCGCTTCTTAAAATAAATTCTACCAGGTTTCTTACTGAAATACGAAATACAGGTTTAGCCATTTTCATTCTGATACAGTATCTCTTGCCCTCTCACATAGTCAAGCCGGATAGTTATATCCGCTTTGCTGATGGATATTGTAACACATACATTATGTAAATTCCACCATGTTCCTTCTGTATTTCAAAGGCAGAAGCTGCTGCTGAAGTGCTGTATTCTTCCTTTCCGGAATAGTAATAGCACTGCAGAATACCCTCCACAAATCTTCATAAATCTCCGGATTTCCCGGCGTCTCGTCTGTCACCTTAGGCTTTACGTTCTGAATCACAGTGCAGGCAGACTGCACAGGATGTATCATTGCCTTTTTTCTTTTCTTATCATAAATCATCCAGTTCTCGCCTTGAAAACGGTCTTGAAAATGTGTGCCCAGCATTTCCAGGATATCATTAGCAGGCTCTATTTCAGAAAAAAGTACCTGACCGCCGATTTCCCTGAACCTTAAAAATCCATAGTAATGATGCAGTTCTCTCCAGACTCTGGTTCTTAATCGTGATACCTGTCCCACATAAGCATCTGCTACATCTTCCATGATGCGGGGATCCCACTTTCCATGGAAAAAAGACTTATAAAGAGTATAAAAAACCGCAGTTCCACGATCCGGATCCGAAGAGGCTGCTGCATACCACAAATCCTGGCAGACGGCAGATCCCAGATTCTTCAGAATAGTTCTCGTTACCCGCCCGGCTTTCTCGCTGTCTGACTGTACATGATGTAATCTGGTAAAAAGCTCCATATTCTCCGGCTCACAGGTACGGATCTGAATCTGCACCTTTTTAGCTTCCATCCATCCGTCATATACAGCCGTAAAAATCCCCTCTGTACTATCCTCGCAGATAAACACTGTCTTCTCCTGATTCACAAAGCATACCTCCTCTCAATCCCATCCTCTTCTCGGTCAAAAAAAGAAAGCTGCCGGCAGGTACTGTAAAGAAGCTGCTCTGGTCTCCTGACATCTGTTATATTCCGGATAATATAATCTTCTTCCAGCTTAGTCCTGTACATCATCCTGCCATTGCAGGTAATAAAATATAATGCACGCTTCAGAACTACTCCGATCTTCTGTAAATCGGTAAAATCCAGAGAATGCGTCTTTCTTGCGCCTACAATCCTCCTGGCAGATCTGTCACCGATCCCAGGAACCCGAAGGAGCTGATAATATCCGGCTGTATTGATCTCCACCGGAAAATATTCCAGATGGCGTATTGCCCAGTTGCACTTTGGATCCAGCTGAAGATCAAAATCTGGTCTGGATTCAGATAAAAGCTCAGAAGCCTTAAATCCGTAAAACCGCAGCAGCCAGTCTGCCTGATATAGCCTGTGTTCTCTTAAAAGAGGGGGATTGGTAAACACTGCCGGAAGGGCTTTGTCTTTATTCACTGCAACAAAAGCTGAATAAAATACTCTTTTTAGTGAGTATTTCTGATAAAGAGACTCTGCCACAGACAGGATCTGATAATCATTCTCCCCAGATGCCCCTATGATCATCTGAGTACTCTGGCCAGCAGGCACAAACTGTGGTGCATGCTTAAATAAGGTCAGTTCTTCCTTACTGGCATCCCGTTGGAGCTGTATCTGCCGCATAGGTCTTAAAATAGTCTGTCTGCTTTTGTGGGGAGCAAGCCGTCTCAGCCCATCTGCTGTAGGCAGTTCCAGATTCACACTCATCCTGTCTGCCAGATATCCTGCCTGCCGGATCAGATCCGGCGATGCCCCCGGAATAGCCTTCAGGTGAATATAGCCATGAAAATGGTACTTTGTTCTTAAAAGCTGTACAGTCCTGCAAAGCTCTTCCATGGTATGATCAGGACTTCCCTTGACTCCGGAGCTTAAAAATAATCCCTCAATATAATTACGTCTGTAAAACTCCATAGTCAGACTGCATACTTCTTCTGGAGTAAAGCTAGTCCTGACCACATCATTAGAAGCTCTGTTCACACAGTATTTACAATCATATACACATTCATTGGTATATAAGATCTTTAAAAGGCTGATACATCTCCCATCAGCTGAAAAGCTGTGGCAGATCCCAGCAGCAATGCTGTTGCCCATCCCGTCAAAGCTGCCACTCCTGTCAACACCGCTGGAAGTGCAGGCAACATCATACTTGGCTCCATCTGCCAGTATCCTCAGCTTCTCCATCAGTCCCATTGATTCCTGAATTACCATAACCTGTCCCGTACCTTTCCTCCATTGATTGCTGCAAACATTTGTTCGTATCGCTATAATAGAACAAATGTTCTTTACAGTCAAGGCTATAAAACGGGACGAACATAAAAAGACAAAAAAAGAACTGCCTGTTACGGCAGCCCTCTTCTTTTACATCTGAGTAAGAACAAAAATATCATAAATTGCTTTTATTGCAGTCTCAAAATCTCTGTTTTCCACACCAATGATAATATTCAGCTCACTGGAACCCTGATCGATCATCTTAACATTTACATTAGCATGTGCTAATGCTGAAAAAATCCTTCCGGCAGTTCCTCTGGTGGACTTCATTCCCCGTCCTACTACGGCGATCAATGCCAGATCTGACTCCATTTCCACAAAATCCGGAGATACAGCCCGGTGAATCCCTGCGATCACCTGCTGTTCCTTTTCCTCAAATTCATCCTGATGCACATAAACGGTGAGCGTATCAATGCCTGACGGAATATGCTCAAAGCTGATGCCCTGGTCTTCAAATACCTGAAGCACTTTACGTCCGAATCCGATCTCACTGTTCATCATGGATTTTTCAATGTTGATAGAACAGAAGCCTTTCTTTCCTGCAATACCGGTAATGGTATACTTAGGCTTTCTGCAGGTACTTTCTACAATGAATGTGCCCTTGTCCTCCGGGTGGTTGGTATTACGGATATTAATGGGAATCCCTTCTTTTCTTACAGGAAAGATGGCATCCTCATGAAGAACCGTTGCTCCCATATAAGATAACTCACGAAGTTCACGATAGGTAATCGTCTCGATCACTGCCGGATTATCCACGATCCTTGGGTCTGTTACCAGAAATCCGGATACATCTGTCCAGTTCTCATACATATCCGCCATGATCGCCTTTGCAACAAGAGATCCTGTCACATCTGAGCCACCTCTTGAAAAGGTCCGTACCTTCCCGCCATCCTCAGCCCCGTAGAACCCTGGAATAACTGCTTTTTCACATTTTGCCAGTCTTTTTCCAAGAAGCTTATTCGTCTTTTCAGCCTCAAGAACCCCGTTCTTATCAAAACGGATCACTTCTGCAGCATCCACAAACTCATAACCAAGATAGGCTGCCATTACTTTACCATTGAGGAATTCTCCTCTTGATGCAGCATACTCTTTCCCTGCATGTGCTGAAAAATCAGCCGCAATCTGCTCAAATTCACTATCCAAGGAAAGTTCAAGAGAAAGTCCCCGGATGATTTCCTGGAAACGCTCCTTGATCGCCTGAAGCTTTCCGTCAAATGCTTGGCCTGCTTCAGCAGCTTCATAGCAGGAATACAGCATGTCTGTTACCTTTGTATCTCCGTCAAAACGCTTTCCCGGTGCAGAAGGTACAACGTATCTGCGGCTTTCCTCGCTTCTGATGATCTCCCCTACCTTTTGGAACTGTTCCGCATTGGCAAGAGAGCTTCCTCCAAATTTTACAACTTTTTTCATAATAGTAATTACTCCTCGCTGCTTTTTATAATGCCCTGACGCTATTGTAAAAAAAAGTAACAAAATTTGCAAGTACTTCTTTTAAGATTTAAAATCACAGCTTCTAAGATTTAAAGGTCTAAGATTTAAAGTCACACAAACCAGCTGTTTTTACTTTTCCTTGGGCTTCTTGTTTATGCTCTCTGTCACATCCAGCACTGTCAGAATATTTCCCACAACTTTAAAATGGATATCTTGTCTGCCGAATGCCATGCCATATTCCCTGTCAGGGTCTTTCTGGTAGCCTGGTCGTGGATCATCTGCCAGCACAGCCACCAGCGCTTTTCGCAATTCTTCTGGAACTCTTCTTAACAGCCCCTCCGGGAAATCCACTTCCAGCTTATGATCCTGTATTCTTTCTGTAAAGCCGGCCCTGCCCTCCGGATGGCTGTCTGCCTCTGGAAGATAGGGCTTTATGTCATAAATGGGAGTACCATTCATCAAATCTGCTCCTGAAACATACAGTACAGGCCCAAGTTCCTTTGTATATTCCACCTTTTCCAGTTTTACAGCAGAAAGGCCTACCGGATTGGGCCGATAAGGGGATCTTGTGGCAAAAACTCCTTTTCGTATATTTCCACCAAGCCTTGGCGGCCGGACCGTAGGAGACCAGTCATCCCGCACAGCCTGTGAGAATTCCCAGATCAGCCAGATATATGTGTATTCTTCCAATCCGCGAAATGCCTCTGGCTTTCTGTATTCCGGTTCAAATACAATCTTCGCCTTCAGTTCCCTGATCCTTCCACTTTGATGAGGAATCCCGAACTTTGATGGGAAATCATTCTGGATGTGTGCAATTATCTTCATGCTCTGTATTTCCGGATGATCTCATTTGCCTTTGCATAAATCTCTTCCGGATCCTCTCCTATGCTGAATAACCCATCTTCATAAAGAATACTTCCATTAACCATAGTAAGCTTTACATTTTCCTTACTTCCACTGTATACAAGATTCTTTACCAGGTTATTCTCAGGCTGCATATTCGGCCTGTGAAGATCGATCATAACAAGATCTGCCAGTTTTCCTTCTGCAAGGCAGTCACAATCGTCCAGACCGCAGCATCTGGCTCCCTCTGATACAGCCATTTTAAGGACCTGATCTGCCCCTACAGCGGAAGCATCTTTTTCACGCAGCTTCGCAAGTCCGGTGACAAGGAACATTTCCCTGAACATATCCAGGCAGTTGTTGCTGGCCGGTCCGTCTGTACCAACAGCCACAGGAATACCCAGATCCAGCATTTTCTGTACAGGAGCGATTCCACTGGCAAGCTTGGTATTTGAGCCAGGATTTGTCACCACATACAGCTTTCTTCTCTTAAATATGTCCAGATCTTCCTGGGTCATATATACGCAGTGATAACCACCTCCGCCATACTCCCACACACCCAGTTTGTCAAGATACTGGGTTGGTGTAACACCATTTCTTTCGATACACTGACGTACCTCTGCTTCTGTCTCAGAATTATGGGTGAACACAGGTGCCTGATATTTCTGTGCAAGTCTAGCCACTTCTTTCAGCCGGTCCTGGCTTGTGGTATATTCTGCATGAAAGCCCAGACAATAGCGGATCAGCGGATCATACGCATTATACTTTATGTAGTCCTCTTCCATCTCCCTTGGACTGGATGAAAAGTCATTCATAGGAGATACCAGAACTGTACGGAATCCACAGTCTACACTTGCCTTTGCGATCTGCTCAGGATAAAAATACATATCAAAGTTAGAAGTGATCCCACTGGTAAGATACTCCAGGATCGCCAGTTTTGACAGATGATACACATCCTCAGGCACTAACTTAGCTTCCATGGGAAAAACCTGCTTATTCAGCCAATCCAGCAAAGGCAGGTCATCTGCAAAAGACCTAAGAAAGGTCATGGCTGAATGGGTATGTGCATCCTTAAACCCAGGGATCAGCAGGTTCTCTTTTACATCAATCTCTCTGTCCCAGGCATTTTCCCCATAAGCATCCTGTGTTTTTTCAGGACCTATATAAGCAATCCTGTTGCCTACCACATGAAGTTCTCCCTGGATGATCTGAAAATCCTTATCCAGGATCCTGGCATTATAAAAACGGGTATTCATCAGTCATCCTCCTTTTCCTCTCCAAAAAGTGCAGCCAGGCTTTCTTCGTAAGGTGCTCTGCAGATTCCTTTTTCTGTAACGATTCCAGCGATCAGCGTATGATCTGTTACATCAAAAGCAGGGTTGAAACATTTTACAGATTCCGGAGCCATAGGCTGCTTATAAAACATCTTCTTGATCTCGTCCGGATTTCTTTCCTCGATCTTGATCTGTTCTCCTGTAGGACAGTTCATGTCAATCGTTGAAGTAGGTCCAAGCACATAAAATGGAATGTTATAATACTTTGCCAGGATTGCCACACCGCTGGTACCGATCTTATTGGCAGTATCTCCATTGGCAGCTACACGGTCGCAGCCTACAAAGCAGGCCTGTACCCAGCCATTTTTCATCACCATACTCGCCATGTTATCACAGATCAGTGTAACATCGATCCCAGCTTTATCCAGTTCATAGCTGGTCAGTCTGGCTCCCTGAAGCAACGGACGGGTCTCATCTGCAAATACATGGAAGTTCATGCCCTGTTCTTTCCCAAGGATCAATGGACCAAGGGCAGTACCGTACCTGGATGTTGCAAGCGGCCCTGCATTACAGTGGGTAAGGATCCCATCACCATCTTTAATAAGACTTAGCCCATACTGGGAGATCTTCTTACACATGGCAATATCTTCCTGATGAATCTTTCTGCATTCTTCTCCAAGAAGCTTTACGATCTCCTTAACAGGAAGTTTTTTATGCTTATATGCAGTCTGTTCCATCCTGTTGATCGCCCAGCTAAGATTCACAGCCGTAGGACGGGAGCTGTTCAGATACTCTCCATACTCTCTCAGTTTTTGATAAAAAGCGTCAAAGCTGTCTGTATCAATCGTCTGGGCCAGACAGTACATCCCATATCCTGCACAGATTCCAATAGCCGGAGCACCTCTCACCCGCAGATGAAAGATTGCTTCATAAATATCTTCCGCTGTCTCTAATGTAAGATACTCAGCAAGATTGGGAAGCTTTGACTGATCCAGGATCACTACATACCTGCCGTCTTCTGACAGTCGTACATGATCCATATCCACTTTCTGACTTGTCTGTTCCATTAATACTATTCCTCCTTTAATTAACCGCTTTACACTGCCTCCCGGCATTTATCAATAATCATATAATATTCAAGTCGAGCAGGATTTCTCCCATAGCCTTAATGCTTTCTGTAACAAGGCTGCGAAACAGCGGTGCAACCCTGTCTGCTGTTTCTTGTACCTCTTCATGGGTAAGCGGATTCTCTGTCATGCCACAGCCAAGATTGGAAATACAGGAAATCCCGCAGATCTTCATGCCCATATGGTTCGCTGCGATGGCCTCACAGGCAGTACTCATACCAACCGCATCTGCTCCCAGGGTACGGCACATACGTACTTCTGCCGGTGTTTCAAATGCAGGACCTGTCAGCTGGATATAAACGCCCTCTTTAAGATCGATTCCCAGCTTACCGGCAGCATTTCGGATCACCTGCTGCAGATCAAGATCATACACATGACTCATATCACAGAAGCGAAGCCCCAGTTCATCAATATTCGGCCCGATCAAAGGAGATGGCACAAAAGATCCTATCTGATCTGTGATCATCATCAAATCCCCTGCTTTAAAATCAAAGTTTACGCCACCTGCCGCATTCGTAAGGAACAGTACTTCCGCACCCATCAGCTTCATCAGCCTTGTAGGCAGAACCACATCGGAAATAGAATAGCCTTCATAATAGTGAACCCTTCCCTGCATTGCCACTACAGGCACATCCCCCACATATCCGAAAACAAAGCGTCCCTTATGACCAGGCACTGTTGATACGGGAAATCCCTGGATCTGGCTGTAATCCAATGTCTGTACCACTTTCATTTCCTGAATATACTCACCAAGTCCAGAGCCCAGTATAAGGGCTGCTTTTGGTTTAAAATCTACTTTTTCCTTTACACTTTCATAGCATCTTAATAATTTTTCATATACTGGATTCATTTGTTTCCTCCTTTTTCTGCTGATAATTTCTCGAAATCTTCAGTCCAAATTAAGAATTGCGGCAGCCATGCCGACTACCAAAATATTCCAAGTTTGGACCTGCTTCGAGGACTCCATCCTGCATGCAGCATTCTTAGTTTCTGTCTATTGATTTTAAATCAAGAGAATTTTTATATTGTTATATATTTCTTAACCTTTTACAATTCTTTTGCTGTTAAGGCCTTTCTCTTTCAAAAGTTTTTTGTATGTCTTCATTTTATTTCCAGATACTTTTGCCGTAGTTATCTTAGGTGTACCTTTAAATGCTTTTTCGGAAACTGTTTTTGCTGTCAGCTTTCTGGTTTTGATTATAATTGTTTTCAGTTTCTTGCAGCCACTGAATGCATAAGAACCAATCTTTGATACATTCTTGCCGATAACAACTGTTTTCAGTCTGGCTGTGCCTCTGAAAGCATTATTTCCAATTGACCTGATGTTGTTTCCGATTGTTACTTTTGTTATTTTCTTATTGTTTCTGAACGCATTATCCGCAATCTGCGTAATTTTATACGTCATACCGTTTATTTTTACAGTATTCGGGATTATAATTGTTTTCCTGTTTTTACTCACCGGAGTAATGAAATCCACTTCTTTTTTCACTGCATTTGTAATTATATATTTTCCGGTCTTCTTATCGTCAACTCTTCCAACATTTGACTGTGACTGCTGTGGTTTCTGTGTTGGCTGTGGTGTTGGCTGTGGTTTCTGCACCGGATGTGTTGGCTGCGGCCTCTGCGTTGACTCTTTTTTAGGAATAGACTCCATTCTTGTCTTATTACATTTCTCACAGGTGTATATTTTTATACCTTCTGAATCCTCATCAGGTTCTTTTGTTATTTTACCCACATCCCAGATATGACCAAATGCCTTGAGGATTATTCCACCCTCTGTATAATTACACCTTGAACAACCGATCACCGCTTCTTTTCCATCCACCTCACAGGTCGGCTCAACTTTCTCTGAAACTATTCTTGTCATATCATGACCGAGGGCTTCTGTCTCTGTTCCGGCTTCAAGCAGTTCCTTACATCCTTTACAATAAATATCCCCTGTGTACCCTGCTTCCAAACACGTTGCAATCTTTTTATTTTTTATTTCAGTTTCTCCTGTATGGTTTGATGCATCTTTCTCACCATATGTCTGACGACAGACTTCACAGACTGCCGGTGATGTACAGGTTGCCCTGCCGCCAGTGTGATTCTTTTTACTTATGTCTGTTAAAAAGTTACAATTGTTAAAACCGTATGGTCTTACACGACAGCTTGTTACGGTTATTTTGGTCAGAGTTGTGGGAATCAGATAATATTTTCCATCATACCTCGTCCATGTGTAACCAGGCACTTTTGTTGTTGTAGACTGAAACCACCAGCCAAGATGTCCAAGGTTGTCTGCTGCGGTTCCTATAAAAGGCACTGTAAGTTCCTGTAGAGAATTCATATCTTCAAAAACCTTTGAACCCAATAATGTAACTGTATCAGGAATCGTAAGTTTCGTAATTCCCCTGCATCCACTGAATGCAGAAGAAAATATCTTCGTAACATTAGATGGAATATCTATATTTGACAGCGATGTGCAGCCCGTAAATGCTGCTTCTCCAATTGACTTTACTGAACTGCCAATTATTACTTCTTTCATATTTCCGGCATAGAAAAATGCACGATCCCCAATAGTTTCAGGTCCATTTATCACAGCTTTCTTAATCTCTGTCATATGACTGTACCATGGAATATCATGATACATGTCTTTTGAATAATCTGTCATTCTGCCGCTTCCACTGATTGTCAGTGTTCCCTCATCATCCAATATCCACGTACAGGTTTTCCCGCAATTTCCACTTGACGCAGCACTGACAACAAAACTACTCATAAACATCATACATACAACAACAAAAGCCCCTATGAGAAATCGTTTGATTTTCATTTTATCCCCCCAATATAAAAAATAATCTCTCGGAATCTTCAGCCCAGTAAAATCAGGCTTTCAGATCCATCTTTAGGATTTACACCCATGAGTTTTTAAAGTTCAATGCCAGCGTTTCGCAGGCATGAACAATCAGCATTCCGAGAGATCATGCTGGATCTTCTTGTAAATAAAATCGCATATTCCTGACGCAGTGTCAGGATCTACGTTTTCTTTCTGTTTTTCCATCATATTTGATGCCATATTCTGGTCATTTAAAAGGAAGAGTCCCTGCTTAACCTGCCCTTTCACTGTTTTCGCAGAAACACTCATGCCAAGCTTTACGAAAAACTTCCTGTTTGCACTTTCACAGCCTGGGATAGGGTCCGTATGCACCATAGGCACCCGGACAGCTGCAGCCTCTGTAGACGTAAGACCTCCTGGCTTTGTAAACAATACATCACAGGCCTTCATGTAAAGCGCCATCTGACTGGTATACCCGATAACATGGACTCTTTCTTCCTTTAGAAATTCTTTTTTCATACCAGTCTCAATCTTACGATTGCTTCCACAGACCACAAAAATCTGTGCTTCTTTTGTTTCTTCCAAAAGAAGCTTTACGATCCTTGCCAGATCTCCGGCTCCCATACTTCCTCCTGCCACAAGAATATATCTGCCATCACTTAATAAGCCCAGTTTATTTCTGGCATCTTTTTTTGAGATATCCTTTCTACAGGCAGCTGCCACCGGAATCCCCACAGGGATCAGCTTTTCCTTTGGAAGTCCTCTGCGGATACAGGATGGAATCAGCCTTTTATGTGGAACCGTATAATAATCACAATCTGTTTCTTCCCAGAATGGAATGCAGGTATAATCTGTCATAATCGCAACGGTAAGGGGCAGTTCCATTCCTTTACGCTTCATGTATGTGATGGTTTCTGCTGGATACAGATGTGGCATTATGATCACATCTACAGGATTTTCCTGAAGATATTCATCCAGATATCTGGCCATCCTGCCGTTCAGGTAATAAACCGGCGACTTTTTCATCAACCTGCTGACCAGCATTCCCAAATGGTATGCCACTCCGAAAAGCTTTGGAGTTTTCTTTACGATCTGAACATATCCGTTCCCTACGATCCTGGATACTCCTTGTCCTGCAAGGGTAAGATAATCCAGTACATACGCCTCGTCCCCCCTGGAAACAAATTCCTCTGCAATAGCCCGTCCTGCCGAATTATGGCCTCCACCTGTATTACATGATAAAATCAGTGCTTTCATCCTGCGATCCCTTTCTTTTTATTCATACTGCAGCTTTCTCTTCCCTGGATTCCTCTTCTGTACAGATGCAGTGCTTATACGCCACAATACCGGACAGGAGCAGCACACCTGTCAGCACAGCAGGCGGTTCTGCGGTAAAAAAACAAGACAAGCCTACACATGCAAAGGTGATCAGGCTTCTTTTCCTATGAGACCTGACAGGCAGTACCAGAGAAAAAAGAAGGTAAAAGATCACAAGGCTGATAAATGGACGATACACTGGAAACAGCCCAGCCAACACCCCAAAGCTTACAGCTATAGCCTTTCCACCTTTACCACGGTGGAAAATCGAAAACGCATGTCCTGCCACTGGTGCCGCCATCACCCCTGCAAACCAAAGGGAATCCATGCCAAGCTGTCTGCCACACAAAAATACAGGAAGAAAACCTTTTGCTAATTCACTTAACAAGGTAAGGATCCCACAGCCGATCCCTCCATATACAAATGCATTATAGGTTCCAGGATTGCCATCTTCTGAAAGGCGCCTTACATCTACTCCTTTAAAAATTTTGGGATACTCCAGTGCAAAAAGCATGCTTCCTGCCAGATACCCCACAGCCATATAAAAAATATATCTATGATCCACTGTCAAAACTCCTGATTTTCAGCGGTTCAGTGTTTCTATAAAATACTGTCTGCTGAATTATGATTGATCGTCTTTACAAAATACCTTGATCTGCCGGAAAACAGATCCCCATCAGCTTACGTGCCTCATCCATTAGCTTCATTTCCATTCTGGAATACTGATCATAAGCCTTTATTTCTTTATGATTAAGAATACAATCTGCCCATATGCCTGCCTCATAGACCATATCATCCGGATCCAGATCAATGGAAATCTGTTCTGTTTCTCCATTCCTATAGCAGATTGTAAGCTCCTGCACACAGCCAACCTCACTGATCAGCATATTGGCTTTTTCTCCCTGGATCTGACTGGGAGAACTGCTGTCTGTAATCTTGGAATAAATCAGTTCTGCCTGTTTATCCGGATATATACCGATAATAGTACCTGCTCCGTCCACACCATTTTCAAGGAAGACACCCTGTGCCTGGATCTTATCAGGCATTCCGAACAGCATGACAAGAGCATACACGCAGTATACTCCTATGTCCATTAATGCCCCATTTGACAATTCCGGTTTAAACGCATTTTCAATGATCCCTTTTTTGAAATTATCATACCTGGAAGAATATTGACAATACTGAAGTGTTGCTCTGCGGATCTGTCCCAGTTTGGGCAGATTTTCCTGTATTACCTGATAGCCAGGTGCAAAAATCGAACGCATGGCTTCCAGAAATACCACATGGTTTCTTTGGGCAGCCTGCTGCATCCTTTCCAATTCTCTTTCATTACTTGCCACAGGTTTTTCTACAAGTACATGCTTACCATGCTCCATCAGAAACACAGCCTGCTCACAATGAAGAAAGTTGGGACTTGCAATATATACTCCATCAATATCAGGATCCTGAGCCAGCCCCTCCAAGGTTGTATAATACTTTTCCACCCCGTATTCTGCCGCAAAATCCTTTGCTTTTTCTTCGCTTCTTGAATAAACAGCCTGATATTCAATCAGCGGACACTTGGCAATCCCTGCCAGAAATCTTCTTACGATCTTACCTGTCCCGATGGTTCCAATCCTTATCTTACCATTCACACCCATTTCTTCCCCTTTTCTTTATGTTTCTTTCTTCAATTTAATCATCTGCCAGTTTTAAAAGTTCCCTGCCCTTTTCCAGACGCTGATAAAATTGACTGTAGAAATCCATCTGCGGATCATATGGTTTCTGATAAAAACTGTTCACCACATACAGATTCAGATTACGAATCAGATCTGAATCCTGTGCATCATACAAAACCTTCTGTACATCCAGAAGAAAGTAATGCCAGTCTGCTACAAATTTTTCGTATTGCTTCAGATCAGGAGTATCGATCCATTTTTTTACTTTTATTTTGCTTCTATTAGTCTTTTTACATTCATGAATCTGAAGAAAATACTGAAAACCACCATCCTGGTAATATCGTCCCAGAGGAAACAGCCTGCAAAACCCTGGCCGTATAGGATGAATACTGCATCTGCCTTCTTTGTTCAGGAAAACACATTGCTCATCCCTTCCTGTCATCCGAAGGTGAGGCAGGATATTCCCATCTGCCACATCAAAATCCATACATATGGCAGCCAGTTCCTCACAGCTTTTCCCAAGACCGCAGCCAAGCCGATACACATCCAGAGGATCCAGTACCAGTGTATCCCCCATTCCCTGGCAGCAGTCACTGCAGCCTGTGCAATCCTGACAGTCTGCCTTTACCATGTCATTTGCTCCATATAATTTTCCGTCAGAAATCTCTTCCAGTGATACATCTCGGCGCATCTTAATCCCTATCCTTTATCCTTAATCCAGTTTCAGTCCGGCCAAAGCCTGTGCAAAACTGTTATTTACAGGCTCCTGGCTTTCTTTTTGCTGCTGGCGCATATATTTCTGTACATCTTTTTTGTTTACGCCTGCACCTTCCTTTGCCCTCCTTGCCTGAAAAGCAGACAGCTTCTCTTTATAGCCGCACACACATACAAATGTTTCTTCTTTTCCTTTTACCAGCATTTCCATACGCTTATGGCATTTAGGACAACGGGCATTTGTATTTCTTGAAACTGTTTCTTTGTAACCGCATTCCCTGTCCTGGCAGACCAACAGCTTTCCATTCTTTCCGGTAACTGCCAGAAGCTTCTTCCCACAACGTGGACAGTTCTTATTTGTCAGATTATCATGTCTGAAGGTTCCCTGTCCTTCTTTGATCTCGTCCACGATTTCACAGGTATACTCCCTGATTTCTTTCATGAATGTGTGCTGTTTCATCTGCCCCTTTGCAATCCTTGACAGCTTCATCTCCCAGCTGGCTGTCAGTTCCGGTTTTTTCAGATCTTCTGGAACAAGCTTAAGCAGCTGCTTTGCTTTGGATGTAAGATAAATCTCATTTCCTTTCTTTTCCATAAGGAACGCATGAAAAAGCTTCTCAATGATATCTGCCCTGGTGGCTACTGTGCCCAGCCCTCCGGTCTCACCAATGGTTTTCACAGCTGCTTTGTCTTTTGTCTGCATAAACCTTACCGGATTCTCCATGGCGGCCAGTAGAGTGGCTTCTGTAAATCTCGCCGGAGGCTTTGTCTTTCCTGATGTGATCGTCACCTGTCCTGCCTCAAATACAGTCCCCTGCTTTACCTCCGGAAGCTTTTGATCCCTGGGAGCAGTATCATCCGTATCTTCCTCTTCAGAAAAAACCTCCTGATAGATTTCCTTCCAGCCCAAGCTTCTTATGATCCTGCCGCCTGCTGTAAAAATCTCACCGGCTGCCTTCCCTTCCATAGTCACCTGCTCATACAGGCTTGCAGGATATAAAACTGCCAGAAAACGCCGGACCACCAGATCATAAATCTTACGTTCTTCATTGGTCATATGATCCAGCTGCACAAACTGCTCTGTAGGTATGATGGCATGATGGTCACTTACTTTTTTGTCATCCACAAAACTGGTACTTGCCTGAATAGGCCGTGTAAGCAAAGCACCTGCCAATTTTCGGTAAGGACCTGTACCACAGGCCTTCAGTCTTTCCTTTAAAGTAGGCACGATATCCTTTCCTATATACCTGGAATCTGTTCTTGGATATGTAAGTACCTTATGATTCTCATAAAGGCGCTGCATGATATTTAACGTTTCTTTCGCAGAAAAGCCAAACTTCTGATTGGCTTCCCTTTGAAGGGTTGTTAAATCATACAGACCTGGTGCCATTGTTTTTTTCGCCTTTTTCTCTACAGACACCACCTGAAGGGATGTATTTGCAACTTCCTTTGCCAGCTTTACAAGTCTTTCCTGTTGAAAAGAACGAAAGCTGCCACTTTTGGAATCTTTCCAGGTCCATCGGATATTACCTGCCGTCAGGGTCAGTCCATAATATTCTTTTGGTACAAATTCTTTAATTTCTTCTTCCCTTTGTGCAATCATAGCAAGCGTAGGAGTCTGAACCCGTCCACAGGACAGCTGGGCATTATACTTGCAGGTCAGTGCCCTAGTACCATTGATGCCCACCAGCCAGTCTGCCTCTGCTCTGGCTGCTGCAGCCTGATACAGATAATCGTAATCATGTCCATCCTTCAGGCTGGAAAATCCCTCTTTGATCGCTTTGTCTGTTACGGATGAGATCCACAGCCTGCGGATAGGCTTGGTACACCCTGTCTTATCAAGAATCCACCTGGCTACAAGTTCCCCCTCACGGCCTGCATCTGTGGCAATGATCACCTGGTCTACATCTTTTCGGTAAAGCTGGGTCTTCACAGCCCCGAACTGCTTGGCAGTCTGCCGGATCACCACCAGACGCATATACTCCGGAAGCATAGGCAGGGTGCCCATCTCCCACTTTTCATACTTGCGGTCATATTCCTCCGGATCTGCCAGCGTCACAAGATGTCCAAGTGCCCATGTAACAATATATCGGTCTCCCTCCAGCATCCCATTGCCCTTCTTGCCGCAGTGCAAAACTCTGGCAATATCTCTGGCTACAGAGGGTTTCTCTGCAATTACTAAAGACTTCATTCTCTCACTCCCTGATCAAGCTCTCTTTTTTGCAGTATACCATATCCGCAGCTATAATTCCAGCAAGGCTTAAAAGAACGTTTCCTGTGATTTTTGCCGTCTAACTTATCAGCCTCTGCAGTCACCGGGTATACTCTGTACTTTACACTTTTTTCATAAATCTAAAGAAAAAACCATTTGTAAATCAGATGTTACAATGTTATTATGATGCCAGGATCAAAAGATCTGCATCCATATGATTTTACCTATCAGTGGATAATAAAAAAGCAGTAAACACAGGGAGAGAAAAATGTATTACTTTATAGTGAACCCCAAATCCAGATCTGGCATGGGCAAGTGTATCTGGAACAACCTGCGGGCGCGGCTGCTTCAGCAGAATATTGAATTTCGCAGTTATCTTACAGAGCACGTAGGACATGCCACCACTCTTTCCAGACAAATCAGCAGTCTTGGTACTCCAGATGCTCCTGTAACACTGGTGACAGTAGGCGGAGACGGTACCATTTATGAGGTACTTACCGGGATCAGTGATCTTCGCAGTGTGATCTTCGGCTATATTCCCACCGGTTCAGGAAATGATTTCTGTAGAGGCATGGCCCTTCCCAAGGATCCGGATGCGGCCCTTACTTCCATTATCCGCCAGGATCGGATCATGGAGATGGATGTTCCCTGTATTTCTTCAGAGGGCAGTAAATACCGATTTGGTATCAGTGCCGGGATGGGATATGACGCAGCAGTATGTCAGGAGGTGCTTTCTACTCCCTTCAAAAAGATTTTCAACCGTCTGCACCTTGGCAAGCTGATCTATCTTTTTATAGCTTTAAAAAAGCTGATGTTCCTTCATCTTTTCTCCATGACGTTACATATGGATGGAGACAGGATATACCACTATGACAATGTATATTTTACTGCAGTTATGAACCAGAAATATGAAGGAGGCGGTTTTAAATTCTGTCCGGATGCCAGTCCCCAGGATGGTATGCTGGATGTGATCACAGCTGAAGGCATGAGCAAGCTGAAGCTTCTTCTGATGCTCCCTACTGCCTTTTTCGGTAAACATGTTCACGTCAAGGGCATACATATTTTCCGTTGTAAAAGCATAGATATTAATACCAGTGCCCCGGTTTCTGTGCACAAAGACGGAGAATCCGGTGGCATTTCCGATAAAATCTCCATTTTCCTTGAAAACAATTCTTTAAAAGTGATTATGCCTATGGTATAATCTCTACGTTTAAAAGGAGTGAATAAATTTACATGATAAAATTCATTAAAAAATACAGGCATGGTCTTGTGATCGCCATTTATGCGCTTCTATATCTGATCACGTTCAATTATCTGGAGAACCGCACTGTATTCAGTTATCAATATCATGTGATCGATACTGTATTTGATAGTTACATACCATTTTGTGAGTACTTTATCGTTCCATACTTGTTATGGTTTCCATATATGATTATGACCATATGGTACTTCATCTTTAAGAACAACAACAAAAAAGAATATTATCAGCTGATTTTTAATCTAATGATGGGAATGACTATTTTTCTGATCGTATCTTATGTGTATCCCAATGTACTTCACTTAAGACCTCATGAATTTCCCAGAGATAATATTTTTACAGACCTTGTAAAGTTTATTTACAGAACAGATACACCTACTAATGTGCTTCCCAGTATCCATGTGTTTAATTCTCTAGCGATTCACATGTCCCTTTCCAATTGTCAGTCACTAAAAGATCGTAAAGGTGTCCGGATCGGTTCTCTGACCCTTACTATACTGATCATTATGTCTACCATGTTTTTGAAGCAGCATTCTGTAATCGATGTGTGCCTTGGTTCCACTCTTGCGCTTTTCGGATATCTGTTTTTCTATCCGCAAAAGACTACTGTACATGCACACAAGAAAGTTGTTTTTGAAAGCATCAGCAAAGAAAAACACAGGAAATTCTGATTCCACAGTATGTTATAAGGGCTGCAACACCGGATCAAGAATGCCTTTGCACTCCGGGTTGCAGCCCTTTCATTATCTCTCTTATTGCCTTATCTTATGCAGGTACAGACTCTGTCATGTCTGTAATGCATCTCTTAGTTAAATCCGTAGAATTTCTGACACAGTTTGTAAGCTGCCACAGAGATCTTTCTTCCGCCTCTTCCCGGCAGGTTCATGAAATTCCCCATCAGGCCAAAACGCAGCCTTGAATACAGTGATCTGTTGGTATCCTTGATATATGTTAAAAGCTCTTTCTTCTTTTCCAGTGCCTCTGCTGTGCCTGAACGGATCAGCATAATAGAAGAAACAGTGGTAATAATATCCAGATAACTGATCATATACTTTCTGGTTCTTTTGTTCATGGACGTATGCTTTGTATAAGAATCCACCATCAGCTTATTTACTCTGATCTGCTGGTCAATCCTGCGGATCATTACTGTTTCATTAACAGACTGGTCATCCCGGCCTATAAAGTATCTGTAGAAATTAGTATCCACATAATACATGGTCTTCACATAGGGAAGAGGATCAAATGCAAAAATGTTATCCACATAGAAGGTATGTCTGGGAAGCTCTAATCCACAGTCAACCAGAAGCTTTGTCCTGTAGATCAGTGAATGCATCAGCAGGTACTTGCCTTTTGGCATATGCTTTACCTGATCCCAGGTAAAAACTTCTTCTGTAGGAAAGCAACGTCTATAATGCATCACTCTTTTCTTGACAGCTCCCTGCTTCTCATAAACGAAGTTACTGATCAGAAGATCTACTGTGTGGGATCCCTTGACCAATTCTTCCAGAGTATGGAGAATCTTCTCATAGGATTCACGATTCACCCAGTCATCACTGTCAACCACCTTAAAATAAAGCCCTGTAGCATTCTTAAGTCCGGTATTTACCGCTGCACCATGGCCGCCGTTCTCCTGATGAAGGGCACGTACAATAGTAGGATACTTTTCTGCATACTCATCTGCGATCTGTGCAGTCCTGTCACTAGAACCATCATCCACGACCAGGATCTCCACTTCCTCTCCCCCCAGAAGGAGAGAATTGATACATTTCTCCATATAAGCCTCTGAATTGTAGCACGGAATAGCAATACTTAATAACTTCATAAAATTCTCCTCACCTGTAACTTATGATATTTTAAGATAACTGTTCAGCGTCCTGGCAATTATGTGCAAAATACTGTCTGCCAGATCATTACGCTTCTCTCAAATATTTTAAATATGCCTCGAATGCAGACGGTATGGCATAATGTTGCTGTGTTTCCTCTCGTCCTGCAAAGAAAAAGTCCTGTGTCAGTTCTCCGTCCAATGAAGCCACCTTGATCTGATAAGCTTTCATTCTCCACTCAATATGAGAAAAGATATGCTTGGAATCAGGAAGTTCACGGATGTATAAGGGATCCAACCCCAAGTCTCTCACATAGGACAGGACCTGTGTTCTGCTATAGTATCCCAGCCTATTGGGAAATTCATAAAGCCCGGCCAGTAACCCTTTCCCTGGTCGCTTCCGCAGTGCTGTGCAGCAGCCATCCTGGATAACCAGAACTGTCCTCTCTTCAATGGATCTTGATTTTTTCTTTGCTTTAACAGGGTATGCTTGCTGATGGCCGCTTATATATGCCCGGCAGAACTCTTTTACCGGACAAATATTACATTTAGGTGAGCCTGATGGTACACAGACCATAGCTCCAAGCTCCATCAATGCCTGATTAAAATCCCCTGGTGCCAGCACCGGAATAATGTCAGATAACTGCTTCTCGATCTCTGTACGGACTGCTGTCTTCATAATATCCTGTGGGTTCTCTGTAAGCCTTGTCACTACCCGGAGCACATTTCCATCCACAGCAGGAACAGGAATCCTGTAAGCAATGGAAGCAATTGCCCCGGCTGTATACCGGCCAATCCCTTTTAAGGATAAAAGCTTCTCAAAATCCTTTGGCAAATGCCCGTCATACTGCTCCACTATCTGAATTGCCGCCTTTTGCATATTCCTTACCCTGCTATAATATCCAAGCCCTTCCCACAGCTTCATAAGCTCTTCTTCCGGACAGGTGGCAAGGCTCTGGATATCTGGCAATCTGCTGATAAATCTATTGAAATAAGGCTTTACTGCCTCAACCCTTGTCTGCTGAAGCATAATCTCAGATACCCAGGTATAATATGCATTATCTTTATCACGCCATGGTAAATTACGCTTAACTGCATTATACCATGTAAGAAGCGGCTCCACAATTTCTTTTTTCACTGTCTGCTCACTCACTGCTCTCCTCCAAGAAAACCGGCACCTTACTGTTGATCTTCATCTCATCTGGTGTTACAATACACTCTCTTGCCAGGATCTTCACACCTGCCTGCTGTGCCTTCACAAGCGCCCTTCCGAATGCCTGGTGTGTTTTCCAGTTCGGTTCAAATCGAAGCACCTGCTCCATCTGAATCACCAGAAGAAGATAGGCCTCATATCCTTCTTCAAGACATCGGATCAGTTCCTCCACATGCTTTACCCCTCTTATGGTAGGTGCGTCAGGAAAACGTACCACACCATTTTCTTCAAGAGTAACGCCTTTCACTTCTATAAATGCTTTTCTTTTTTCTGATTCTGCATAAATATCAAAACGGGAATTACCGAAAGTTTTTTCAGTTGTCACACTTACTTTTTCTGGAAAAAGTCCTCCCTCCCGTATCCATTCTGCAGCTGCCTGATTCGGTGCTGCTGAATCCATATTGATCAGTCTGTTTCCTTTATAAACACAGACCAGGTCATATGCTGTCTTCCGTGCCGGATTGTCACTTTTCTCCAGAATCACTTCTGTGCCCGGAATCAGCAGTTCCTTACACCTGCCTGTATTCTTTACATGAACAGTTTCTCTTTGTCCCTGGATATCCACAATTGCAATAAAACGATTGGGTCTTTCCAGAAATATTGCTCTTGCTATATGTGCGTATTTCATTTTTCTCCTATCTTCTTGTTGTTATATTTTTCCTAATGTGAAAGTTATAAAAGTCATATTCAAGAATGCCTCGGCATTCTTGCTGCGAGGTGCGCGTCATGCAATTGCATGACATACTTCTCCTGCGCACCTCTGCAATCCTGCCGGAGGCTATATCAGCTGGGGGATTGACTCCCAGCTGATATGCCTTTTCCTAAAAGGTAGTTGCTTTTTTCTTCTGTCTCTAATAAAATGATTACAATGTCAAAAGGTCTGATCCCACCTGTGCCTGCACAATGGTAGGAAAATGACCTTGGGACGCGCTATCTAAAAACAAGTGAGGTTACATATTCATGGATGGAATCATTTTTGATGTAGACGGAACTATCTGGGATGCTACTGAAGTGGTAGCAAGGACATGGACCCATTATGTGAAAGAACATATGCAGCTGAATACTGTGATCACAGCCCCTATGTTGAAGTCCTTATTCGGTCAGCTTCTTCCCGATATTTCAAGACAGCTTTTTCCTTCGCTTTCCCAGGAAGACCAGCTTAAGCTGATCGATATTCTGTGTAAAAAGGAGCACGAAGCCCTGAAAAAGGAAGGTGCACCTGTTTACGAAAACATGGAGGAAGTACTAAAAGAACTGTCCGGCCGTTTTCCTCTTTTTATTGTAAGCAACTGCCAGGCAGGCTATATTGAGCTTGTTATGGAAAAGACAGGCTTTGCCCCAATGATCACAGACTATCTCTGCCCAGGTATCTCCGGACAGGCCAAGGCAGAAAACATTATGGCACTTGTAAAAAAGCATCATCTCCACGCCCCTGTATACGTAGGCGATACCAAAGGGGATTTTGAAGCATGCCAAAAGGCCGGCGTAGATTTTATCTTTGCCTCTTACGGCTATGGAACAGTAGAAAATCCAGACTATATCATAAAAAAACCAGCGGACCTGCTTACGATCTGCAGGTAGATCCGCTGGCGGCAGTTATTATTTCCTGCATCTGGTACGAATGTACCAGATCAGAACTGCTGAAATAACAAGAATGACTACAAAATAAATAATGGATGCTGTAAATCCCTGAAAAAGCATATTTATCCCTGTAACAGCACCATAGCAAAGCAGTCCGATCCCAGAAGCTCTCTGTAATTTTTCTTCATCATAAAGCTTCTTCCGTAAATCTGCATTTCCGCCCTTCATAAAAAAATCCCCATGTCCTGTAAGCAGCATAACTCCCACTACCAGCGACACAACAGTAATAAAAATGTCCAGTGTTTCCCCCATCGTTCTTCTCCAATCTTTTTAAATATGCATCCATTCCTGCTTAATAAAAGCAAATGATCGGTACATCATATTGAATAATATTATACAGGATCGCTGCATTGGCAGGAGGCATGTTGATACATCCGTGTGATCCTCCATAAAGATATCTGTCACCGCCAAAGTAAGGCTGCCAGGATGCATCATGAAATCCTATGCCACCGTTAAAAGGCATCCAGTAAGTAACCTGTGTCTCATATTCATAGGTGCCGTCTGGCTTCTGCTTGCCTCTTAATACATCTGGGCTCTTCTTCCAGTACAAAGTATAAATACCTTCCGGAGTCTTCCGATCCTCATACTGCATATCCCCTGAAACAATATCTGAATCAAAAATAATGCTTCCGTCCTGATAATAATACATATGCTGTCCAGACAGGTCAACCTCAATATAGGTATTGCCCAGGTCATTATAGCCGTGAGATTCTGCTCTTTTTGAATATGCAGGCTCACGGACTGTCTGAGTACCACTGCTGATCTCCTGGGTCAGCTGCTCTACTTCCTGTGCCTGGTCGATCTCCCATCCATAAACAGAGCTATATACATACACTGTCCGGCCGCTGGTAGTATGAAATTCTCTGGTAGTTCCAACTGTATCATGATCCTTTGCCAGCTGCGCCACAAAATCTGTAATATGCTGCTTAAAGGATGAATCATCTCCGCCGATCAGCTGACCTTTCTCATCTACTTCCAGCCAGTCCTTCAGGGTGCCTCCGTCCAGCGTAACCTGCTGGTCGCCAAAAGTATAGGTAATGCTTGCCTTTGTATAATTATTATATGCATCTCTGGCAGCCTGCAGATCCGGACTGTCACTGGTAACTGCTGCCTGAACATACACCTCCGGATCACTTCCCAGATCCACAGTAGTCTGGCTGCCTGCCACTGCCGCATCAAGTACCTTGTAAGCTTCCTTTACTTTCAGTTCACTACCCTGTGTCTCAGGAACGATCTGAAATTCACTGCCGCTTAAAGCAACATATGCATTTTCCGGCTTTACTTGATTCTCTTCTTTTGCACAGCTTAATGCCTTCACCTGATTCTGCAGCAAAGTCTTATCATAGGTGGCATTTTCTTTGGTGGTGTAGCTTCTGGTTTCAAAAAAACCACGGATCCACTCATACGGCTTCTGGCTTTTTAAAAGCACCAGTATCTCACCATCTGATGCATACTGATAATTAATACTGCTTCCTGAAATACTCTCAGGCTCCTGGTCTCTCGCCAGGACCTGAATAGAATAGTTCTCTACCTGCCCTGCAATGGCCTGCTCCACCTCATAGGCTGTCTTGCCTGAGCAATCCAAACCATTGATCTGTGTTCCACGAAAAAAATGGTTGGAATAGTAGTATGATACAGCTGCATAAGCACAGCCTGCAGACACGATCATCATTGCAGCTACTATCCCTGTAACCTTCAGACCTTTATGCTTTTTCTTATGCTTACGGGGAACTATTGCTGAATCCAAATCCTCATCTGTGATGGGCACATATGCGATTTTCTTTGGACGGGCAGACCTTCTGGATGAAGATTCCTGCACACGCTTCCGGGAAGGCTGCTTCTTTTCTTCCTTATGCCCAGGAACATCCTCTTCATACTCATCCTCGTACTCCGGGTCTTCCTCTTCATGCTCGTCCTCGTACTCCGGGTCTTCCTCTTCATGCTCATCCTCGTACTCCGGGTCTTCCTCTTCATACTCGTCCTCGTACTCCGGGTCTTCCTCTTCATACTCATCCTCGTACTCCGGGTCTTCCTCTTCATACTCGTCCTCGTACTCCGAATCTTCCTCCTCATACTCATCTTCGTACTCTTCGTCTGTTGTGATCGGATCCATTGCTTCATTAATCCTGTCTTCAATGGATGGCTGGCTTTCCCCGCTTCTTCTCTTTTTATTGCTCATCTATATTCTCCTCAATGGCAATCACTCTCTCATAAAATGTCACGTGCTGTTATTATAACACACTTTCTCTTTTTATGTGACTTAAACTATAACTTTATTTTATCCTTACCTATCCATTTTATCCTTTAGTCAGTTCGTTTTTGTAATCTCTCTTTACCGCTTTACAGAATATCTTTCATAACACGCAATGCATTTCCCTGCCACATTTTATCAATCACCCGCTCTGGCATTTTGTGCTGGAGAAGAGCTTCTCGAAGCTTGTACAATTCATCACAGCTTTTGATCTGCAGCTTTCCCTCTATGCCATCAAAATCCGTTCCCAAAGCCAGCACATCTTCGCCACCTACCTGATAAATATGTCGGATATGCTGAAGCATATGGGCTATACTGCTTTTCCCGTCTGTTCCCAGAAAATCCGGGCAAAAATTCAGGCCGATCACGCCACCTTTTTC
This sequence comes from Blautia sp. 1033sp1_1033st1_G9_1033SCRN_220408, assembly GCF_040929965.1. Lineage (NCBI taxonomy): Bacteria > Bacillati > Bacillota > Clostridia > Lachnospirales > Lachnospiraceae > Blautia > Blautia sp. 1033sp1_1033st1_G9_1033SCRN_220408. The sequence goes on from NZ_JBFKZO010000013.1 coordinate 84,087, forward strand.
AGCAATCGCTGTGATCATACTATCTGTAAGATTACGTGGATGAACAGTAATGGATCTTGCATTACTGTGAGATGCAATAAAAGGCTTCTGAGTATGCTTTGCCACATCCCAGAATCCACCATCAGACAAATGCGAAACATCCACAATGATGCCTAAGCGGTTCATTTCTTCCAGTGCCTGAAATCCAAAGCTTTTCAGACCGCTGGCCATCACTCCCGGATCATTGGAATTAGGATATCCGATCTCATTCTCATAATTCCAGGTCAGTGTGATCAGGCGAATCCCTCTGTTGTAAAAATGCTGCAGTTTTTCCAGACTGTTTCCTACAGGAGTCCCATCCTCCATTGTTAAAAGTACCCCTGTTTTGCCGGTGTCCATACACTGCCGGATATCCTCACATTTTTTTACAAAAATAACTTTATCATGGCACTGTCTGAGATTTTTCTCAAACACATCGATCATATGATTAGCAGTTACATATGCCTTTTCATCCCGCCTGGTGGTTCCATATTTACCTACATCAAAAAAAGTAGAAAAACACTGTATCAGTGCTCCTGCCTTCTCAAGCCGTTCCACATCCACACTGTATGGATTATGCATCAGATCTCCCCTGTGAAAAACCGATGCCAGTTTTGATACTGTATCACAATGTAAATCAATCATTTGTTGTTCTCCCAAGTTTTCTTTCTGTATCTTTGATCACATAAAAATACATGGTGATCAGAAGTATAGTTGCCACTATCCAGGCTGCCGGGCTTGCAAGACAGGCTCCTGCGTAGCTCTTCTTATGCGCAGCCACCACAGCTGTCACACCTCTGCCCACAAGCTCTGCCACACCGGACATCATAGGCAGAAGGCCATATCCCATACCCTGGATCCCGTTTCGAAGCACATTTACAAAATGCAGAGGAATCATGAAAAATCCCACACATTTTACATATGTATCCACCATAGGCAGTACAGAATCGATATTATCTGAAATGAAAAGATATGCAAAATATTTCCCCCAGAAGATCAATATTGCACCGGTAATAATGGCATAGGACACTCCTATGATATTGGCACTGCGAAAACCTTCCCGCACTCTTTGCACATTTCCTGCTCCTACATTCTGTGCATTATAAGTAGCCATTGCTGTGCCCAGGGCCACATATGCCTGTGAAAATATATTTTCCACTTTCTGCCCGGCTGTAAATGCAGCAACTGCATAGGCTCCCAAGATATTCAATGCACTTTGCACCATCATTGCCCCAATAGCTGTAATGGAATACTGAAGCCCCATGGGAATCCCTACGCTGATCTGATTCTTTGCCAGATAGGGACGGTATTCCCAATCATCCCTGGAAAGATGCAGTTCCGGCACTGCCTTTATAATATAAAGCAGACACAGAAAACCAGAAACGCCCTGTGACACCACCGTAGCCCAGGCTGCTCCTGCTGCCCCCATATGAAATATCACAATAAAAACAAGATCCAGAACAATATTTAAAAGTGCTGCCAGGATCAGGAAATATAAAGGTGTTTTACTATTGCCTAGTGCTCTCAGGATACTTGCCAGAAGATTGTACAACACCTGTGCAAAAATCCCACCGCAAATGATCATGATATACGCATAGGCATCTTTGAAAATATCTGCCGGCGTATTCATAAACTTTAAAAGACTGTGCATTCCAGCCATACTTACAGCCGTCATGACTACAGATACAACAATAGACAAAAGCGCAGCATTTCCTACTGTCTGACGCATTTCATCCATTTTCCCTGCACCGAATTTCTGTGCTGTAAGAACCGTAAAGCCAGCGGTAAGGCCAGTCAGAAATCCAAGGATCAAAAACATGATAGTCCCTGTGGAACCAACCGCTGCCAATGCCTTCGTGCCCACAAACTTTCCTACAATGATAGCATCTACCATGTTGTAAAACTGCTGAAATACATTTCCGATAAACACTGGAATGGTAAAATCCAGTAAGATTTTCATCGGCTTTCCTGCAGTCATATCTGTCCGCATGTTTATTCCTCCTTATACAGACATTTGTCCAAAACCGTATATTTTTGCTGTGTATCCATAATAGCAGAGAGATTATAGCAAAAAGCCCCTGCTTCCGCAAGGGCTTTTTCGCGTATTTTCAGTATGATCTTTTCGTAATTTTTGTGAATTATGTGTATAATAAAATCCTGGATTATTTCTGGACCAGAAGAGATTTTCCTGTCATTTCTTCCGGCTGTTCCATACCCATCAGCTGAATCAAAGTCGGTACAATATCTGCCAGGCATCCATTCTCTCTTAATGTATATTTAGGATCAGCATTAACCAGGATAAACGGAACCGGATTGGTTGTATGAGCGGTAAATGGCTCACCTGTCTCATAGTCGATCAACTGCTCTGCATTACCATGGTCAGCACAGATAAACATTTGACCGCCAACTTCCTTCACTGCTTCCACTGCTTTTCCAACGCAGGCATCTACTGTCTCCACAGCCTTGATTGCAGCTGCCTCAACACCTGTATGGCCTACCATATCCGGATTAGCAAAGTTGATAATGATCACATCATACTTCTGTGAACGGATGGCATCTACCAGTTTATCACATACCTCAGGTGCGCTCATCTCAGGCTGCATATCATAAGTAGGAACCTTAGGTGATTTTACAAGGATCCTGTCCTCACCTTTATTCGGCTCTTCCACACCGCCGTTAAAGAAAAAGGTTACGTGTGCATACTTCTCAGTCTCAGCAATACGGGCCTGGGTCATATTATGAGCTGCAAGATATTCACCAAAGGTATTGTGAAGTGCCACCTTATGGAAAGCTACCAGCTTGTTTGGAATGGTATCATCATAATCTGTAAAGCATACATAAGTAAGATCCAATCTCTTCTCACGTTCAAAGCCTGTAAAATCATCTGAACAGAAAGCTCTTGTGATCTCACGTGCACGGTCTGGACGGAAGTTAAAGAATACTACGGAATCTTTATCAGAAACAACGGCTACCGGCTGTCCATTTTTCTTGATCACTGTAGGAAGAACAAACTCATCTGTTTTTCCATTGTCATAGGAAGCCTGTACTGCCTGTGCAGCATCTGTGCCTTCTACGCCTTCACCCTTTGTAAGAGCCTTGTAAGCCAGTTCCACACGATCCCAGCGATTATCACGGTCCATTGCATAATAACGTCCGGATACAACACCGATCTGTCCTACACCGATCTCATCCATCTTCTTCTGAAGTTCTTCAATATATCCTTTTCCTGATGCAGGCGGTGTATCACGGCCATCAAGGAAGCAATGTACATAAACCTTTTTCAGGCCTTCTCTTTTGGCCATTTCCAGAAGTCCGAACAGATGTGTGATATGGCTGTGCACACCGCCATCAGAAAGAAGTCCCATGAAATGAATGGCAGAATCGTTGTCTTTTGCATTTTTCATAGCTGTAAGAAGTGCTTCATTCTTAAAGAAGTCACCATCCTGGATCTCTTTTGTGATCCTTGTAAGTTCCTGATATACAATACGGCCTGCGCCCATATTCATATGTCCAACTTCGGAGTTACCCATCTGGCCTTCCGGAAGACCTACTGCCAGTCCGCTGGCGTTTCCTTTGACAAATGGATACTGAGCCATCAACTTATCCATCACAGGAGTAGCAGCCTCATATACTGCATTTCCGTCATGTCTTTCATTTAATCCATAACCATCAAGAATCATTAATACGGTTGGTTTTTTACTCATAATTTCTCCTTTCGCATGTCAATTTCCATATACACGGATTGTCTTTGAAATCCGTTTCACAGAAGCACGGTTAGATAATTCCTGGATAGCTGTCTTGAAATCGCCCTCCCGTACTTTTGCAGTGATCACAACTACTTCTGCACAGTCATCATCCTTGCGCTCTTTCTGAATGATCTGTGCAACACTTACATGATATTTTGCAAAAACCTCTGTCATCTCAGCCAGCACACCACACTTGTCTTCCACATGGAGTCTGAGGAAATACCGATTATAGGTGCTTTCCATTTTTTTCACTGGAAGCTGCTTATAGCAGGTACATCCAATCCGTCCGCAGCATCCTGCCAGGATATTGCGTACGATCTCAAAAATATCCCCCACAACAGCACTTGCTGTAGGCATTTCTCCTGCACCTCGTCCAAAGAACATAGCATCCTCCACAGCATCTCCATGAACAAATACTGCATTATAGGAATCATTTACTGTAGCCAGCGGATGAGTACTTGGGATCAACATAGGGCACACATATGCCTCTACCCCTTCTTCTGTATTCCTTGCCACACCAAGAAGCTTTATATCGCATCCCATCTCTTTTGCATAACGGATATCCTTTGCAGAAATCTTGGTAATTCCTTCAATATACACATCATCAAACACAACTCTGGAATTAAATGCAACAGAAGCGAGAATTGCCACCTTCCGCCCTGCGTCCAGTCCGTCAATATCTGCGGTAGGATCTGCCTCTGCATACCCAAGCTCTGTAGCAAGGGCAAGAGCATCCTTAAATTCCATACCATCCTGGGTCATCCTGGTGAGGATAAAGTTGGTAGTACCATTTACAATACCCATAACCTCTGTCATATGATTGCCGGCAAGACTCTGCTTCAGCGGCCCAATGATAGGAATGCCTCCTGCTACCGCTGCTTCAAACATAAAGTCTGCTTTCGTCTCCCCAGCAGCTTCCAGAAGCTCCCGTCCATGTACTGCGATTAGGTCTTTATTAGCAGTCACCACATGCTTACCAGCCTTAAGCGCATCCAGAATGTACTCTTTTGCAGGATGGATGCCGCCCATTACCTCGATGACGATCTCTATGGAAGGATCGGCAACGATCTCCTTCCAGTCATTGGTAAGAAGAGAATCATCTCCCAGCTTCCTGGCAGCTTTTTCAAGATTTCGCACAAGGATCCGGGAAATCTTCACCTTGCATCCAAGCTTTGCTGTCATCTCTTCTTCCTGGTTTTTCAATACTTTATATACACCTGTTCCAACAGTGCCCAGCCCCAAAAGGGCTGCTTTTATGACTCTTTCTTCCATCGGAGTCCCCCTTTTTGTATTCTTACTGTACACAGCGTTCTACTTAAGATCCGCTGCGCTGTCTGTAAAAACACAGATGGATCTGCTGCGCCTTTAATAGTATGGCAGAAACAGGGATTTGTCAAGCATGAGAGCCTTGAAAACAGGCACTGTTCAGTTCAAACATGTTCATTTTTCTTTACTTCTTCCTCCAACTGACGCTGTAGAAAACCAATATAGCAAAAACATCCATACACCAGAAAACATATTCCAAAAGACAGAAATCCGGCTTTGATCCTGTATCCCGATTCTATGCACTCTTCCGGAATACCCACTGTCAAAAGAGAAAACAACAAAAAGGAAAAAAACATAGTAACAGCCACAGCCACAATTCTTTTACATATCTTCATAAACATCTTCTCCTTTTCCTGCTAATAGGGTAGTTATATACACACTATGATTAATACAATTTTACATTGATAATTACCTTATATCAAGAACAAATTGGACGGTATGTCTATATGATAAAATATGACCGCTTATGGGAAACAATGAAAAAGCGTGGCATTTCCCAGTACGCACTTTATACTTACTACGGAATCGACCGCTCACTGCTGGATCGTTTCCGTAAGAATAAAAACATAGAAATCTATACTCTGGATCGTATATGCACTATCCTGGACTGCAACATTGAAGACATTGTAGAGCATGTTCCGGATCCACCTTTGCAAAAGCATTAATACTACAGTTCTCTATCTGTATTTTTGTTTGCATTTCCGTATCCTATTCCTTTTTTGTTTTGTACCTGTCATTAGAGCAATATGGTCTATTTCATTCACTGTAATTCCCACTGCATTTTATAAGTTCCCTATGTCACGTGGCTTTATCATCTAAAATAGTCTGATTTCATCTACGAAAAATCTTGAAATTCTTTCTTTTTTCTGAAAATAATCCTTTTTTATTTCTCAATTTGTGGATATAATGAAAGCAGGACTGAACTGAATAAAAAACTGCAGCTGTTCCGTTCGTTTAGGGAATATATACTCTGAAACCGCTGCAATATGAATTGAGAGGTTATCTTATGAATGTATTTGACATTTTAGGACCTGTTATGATCGGCCCTTCCAGTTCTCACACAGCCGGAGCCGCCAGGATCGGTCTTGTCACCCGTGCTCTTCTTGGCCAGGAACCGGTATCTGCCAACATACTTCTCCATGGATCTTTTGCAAAAACATACAAAGGCCATGGTACAGACAAAGCACTGGTGGCAGGCATCCTGGGTATGCAGACAGATGATGAACGAATCCGTTTTTCTCTGGATGAAGCCAGGAAACAGGGACTTGCCGTTACCATCACAACAGGAGAAATCGATGGTGCTCATCCTAACACTGCACAGATCACTCTGATCGGGAAAGACGGAAAGCAGGTATCCCTGCTTGGAAGCAGTACAGGTGGTGGAAATATTCTTGTTACACGGATTAATGGAATGGAAGTTTCCCTTACCGGTGAAAAGACTACACTGATCATTCTACACAAAGACGCTCCCGGTACGATTGCCGCTGTTACTGAACTGGTGGCAGGCTATGGAGTCAATATCTGTAATTTCCGGCTTTCCAGGGAATCCAGAGGCGGACAGGCCGTCATGACCATTGAAGTGGACGGCAATCTTGGGACTGCCATCAACGAAAAGATCCAGGGGCTTCCCAATATTTATTCCAGCATTATGCTGCAGCCAATTTAATGATTGCCACATCAAAAGTTGTGTGCTCAGGCATGGGCATCTATTGAAAATTGTAACAGGAGGTTTTCTTTCTCATGGAGCTTAACTATTCTTCTGTGTCCCAGCTGATACAGGAAGCCATCAAAAATAAAGTCACCATTTCTTCCCTGGTATTAAACCAGCAGGCACAACAACTGGAACTTTCCCAGCAGGAACTTTATAAGAAAATGCTGAATAATTACCAGGTAATGAAATCCTGTATCACACCTGGCTGTGCCAAAGACCTGAGAAGTACCAGTGGTCTTACAGGAGGCGACGCCTGGAAAATGAAACGATCTGTAGAAAAAAAAGAGAACCTTACCGGTTCTCTGATTGGCGGTGCACTTTACCGTGCGCTGGCTGTTTCTGAACTGAATGCTTCCATGGGCCGGATCGTGGCGGCCCCTACAGCCGGAAGTTGTGGGATTCTTCCAGCTGCTGTCCTGACTATGGAAGAAGAAAAACATCTGTCTGAAAAGCAGTGCGTTATGTCCCTTTTCACTGCTTCTGCCATAGGAATGGTAATTGCCAACAATGCTTCTCTGGCAGGAGCCAGAGGTGGCTGCCAGGCGGAGTGTGGTTCTGCATCTGCCATGGCCGCTGCCGCTATTGTGGAACTTGCCGGGGGAACACCGGAAATGGTAGGTTCTGCTGTCGCCATTGCCCTGAAAAACATTCTGGGCCTTGTATGTGACCCTGTAGCCGGTCTTGTAGAAATCCCCTGTATCAAACGGAATGCTTCCGGAGTTACCGGTGCTTTTACAGCTGCGGAACTGGCTCTTGCAGGGATCAAAAGTGCTATTCCTGCAGACGAAGTGATTTGGAGTATGAAAAAGATTGGCGACGTTATGCCTGCCGCCTTAAAAGAAACTGCTGATGGTGGTCTTGCAGCCACACCCACAGGCCGTAAACTGCATACACAGGTTTTCGGAGAATAGCTGCGGAGTTTCTTCGCTATTTTTACAAATATAACACTTTACAAAAACGCCCCTATAACAGTAGTTCAATCAGTAAAATCTACTGATTGCCACCGTATATAGGGGCATTTCATTATTTCTTATTCAGATACAGCGATCACAAACCGCTGGTCCTTATTTCTTGTAGTTTACGACTCCACATAAGTCATACGTGAAACCATTGATTTTACTGATGTTGCGGACACCAGATTCAAAAAGTGATAATTATTCGTGATAGTTACACCAGTCCCAAACACTTCCAAATGTTATATGTAGACCTCTTTTCCGACCATGTTTTTCAGGAAATCTTCCTGCGCTTTCTGGGACACATAATACTCTTTTCCGATCTTGTTTCCATACCCCATCTGAAACATCAGCTTCAAGATTCGTAGTGCTTTATCACTCTCACAATGGTAAACATCCATAATTTCTTTCTTGCCGAGCATCTTAGGACACTGATCCTTGAGTGACTTAACACAGGACTCTATTATCGCATCCTTGTCAATGCACACTGCCATCAGCTGTTCTTTAGTCAGTGTAGCATAGTTCTGTCCATTGTTCAAGCCAGATATTGTTTGCTCTGGCTTTTGACTATTAGATTTCCCTGGTGCTGGCTCCTGTTTAGTGTCATGCATAGCTTCTGTCTTATACGGAATATCTTCACCATATGATCGGATTGCAAATGATCTAAGGTAATCATCAACGGTATAGTTTCCCCAATCATTCTGCAATGCCAGTTCACTAAACTCATAGCTCATGTCTTGTCCTCCTGTTTGTACAGCTCTTCTCATTTTAAAAGTCCCCTTTCTCTGTTTTTACTTCCATAAAAATGGTTTTTCATAGCTTGGTTACACTGATTCCTTTGGCTCATACAACCAATGTCCTTTACCCTATGTAACTCCATAAAAATGATATATCATAGTTTCCGCGGACATTACGCCCGCGGTGCCTGTGCCACGTGTGCCACTGTGCCACCCCTAATTTAATAGTCGAATTTTTATTATTCGCCTTACAGGGTGTTTGTACTCCTCATTTCCAAAGCGTCTTCTCCGCACATACTGCACTGCATCAGACTCATCAATCTCATATTTCTCCCTAAAGCATTTATCAAATGCGGTTTTTGTAAGTATTTCATACTTTTCTTTTATAGAAGAAATATCTTTTTTAAACACACAGAACCTCTTATATGCCGTATACAATTCGTCCAGGCTAACATAATCGTCTTCAGAATCAGTAACCTCCAGACACTGTTCACAGAAATCAGCAAAAAAAGTATTGGCTATAGTCCATTCAGTTTTCAGCGCCTGAGATAAGGTGGATTCATTAATTACAATGCTTCCATCTGAATCAATAATGTCTTTCATCTTACGCAGAATCTTGGTCACAATTTTATCTTTTTCTTCCTGTAACCGTTCTGGTAGGTCTGCACATTGATCCTTTTCTAGTGTCTCATGGATAAATGGCAATGCAATTATCCGATTTACCAGCCCTGGATCATATCTCTGAGAAGAAAAGCCAAAATTCGTTGCAAAAACAAATTTAAATCTGACAATAATTTCTTCTGCATCTTTATATTTTGCTTCTACTGATATCTTGTATTCACCCGTAGCTCTTTTTATGATGCCTACAGCTTTGGGAGAAAGTGCTTTCTCGTCTATATCGAGACAAGATATCAGTAATTTATCCGCACAATTTCCTAGAGCAAATCTTCCACCTAATTTGGAGGAATCTACTCTTGAAATCCTCGTTCCATCAAACAAGCTATCTAGAAAATGCCCGAATATCACCGATTTTCCTGAATTAGAAGCATTTCCAGCCACAACAAATTTCTTACATTTGTTAGGCAACAGAAGCATTCCCAGTGCCTCTATTATCATTTCGATAGAAGCCTCATCTCCCCCAGTGGCATCAATCAGAAGTTGATCAAAATATGGAGTCTCTAGCTCATCATCAGATGCTTCTTCTAAATATTTAGCGTGGATTACATAATAATACGGTTTCGTGGCATCAAAATTCTGCTGAAATTCTCCAGTCTTAGCATCATAGATTCCGTTCTCTAATACCACCTGATTATATATGCTACGTATATCTTTCTCAGTAAACGTTTTGTAATATTTACTGGACAGTTTAATGTCTATCGGACTCGCCGTACACTCTTTGGTAATATACTCTATAGTATCATTTATTAGTTTCTTACTAGATTTCGTGATTATCTTTATTTCTTTTGGAAGTTCCATATAAATAAGATCACCAAGTTTCCTGTCGTTTAAGGGCTCATAAACCTTACCGTTATGTATCCAGAGAGTTCGCTCGGAGGGATCCAAATGGTATATGCTGTATTTTTCCAGAATGCTTTGGGCAAATTCGTAGACACTGAAATCTTCAATTGAAAAAGAATTCTCTTTTGAAAGCTTTTTCACACCACCTGTAGGCTTCGCTACAGGCAGTATAGTCTCTTTCGAGATTTTTGATCTTCTGCAAACAGGAACAATCAGCTTATTTGAAAATGTCTTATTTTGTAACTCTCTCTTCTGTGAGTCCATTTCAACATTAGCTTCTGATGTATCAATGACTTCTTCCAGGGCTTTCACCATACTTTCAGCAGAATATGGCTCCAGCTCCTCCTCCGCTCCCGATTCAGCAGCGACTTCTTCCAGGGCTTTCACCATACCTTCAGCAGAATATGGCTCCGGC
>NZ_JBFKZO010000014.1:0-23856 GCF_040929965.1 Blautia sp. 1033sp1_1033st1_G9_1033SCRN_220408
GCTTGTAGATACTTGGCTCAGTAGAGCCATTGAGCAAGAAGCCCCCACTTCAAAATTAGAGATTTAAGTGGTGGGAGTATGTCACTCCGCAAAATAATCAATCTGCATTGCATGGCGGACATCCTGCATAGTTTTGGCAGCTGCTTTTCTCGCTTCCTCGCTGCCCTTTTTCAGGATCTCATATACCTCCGGTATCCTCTGCTCCCAGGCCTTTCTGCGCTCTCTGATCGGTGCCAGTTCAGCCTGTACTACATTGTTCAGGAATTTCTTCACCTTTACATCTCCAAGCCCGCCTCTCTGATAATGAGCTTTCAACTCATCCAAACAGCTGTATTCTGGCAAAAATTTCTGGAAATGCTCCGGTCTGCAGAATGCATCCAGATAGATAAATACTGGATTTCCCTCAACCTTACCCGGATCCTGCACCCGAAGGTGATTCGGATCAGTAAACATAGACATGATCTTCTTCTTGATCTCTTCCGGCTCATCTGAAAGATAAATACAGTTCCCAAGAGATTTACTCATCTTAGCCTTTCCGTCAATACCCGGAAGTCTGAGGCATGCTGCATTATCCGGAAGGATGATCTCCGGCTCTGTCAGGGTCTCTCCGTATACAGTGTTAAACTTATGCACGATCTCCTTACACTGCTCCAGCATTGGAAGCTGATCCTCGCCTACCGGAACTGCAGTAGCATGAAATGCCGTAATATCTGCAGTCTGACTTACCGGATATGCCAGAAAACCTGCCGGAATGCTTGTCTCAAAATCACGCATTTTGATCTCTGCTTTTACGGTAGGATTCCGCTGCAGTCTGGATACAGTTACAAGATTCATATAATAAAAGGTAAGCTCTGCCAGCTCCGGAATGGTAGACTGTATAAAGATGGTGGATTTCTCCGGATCAAGCCCGCATGCCAGATAATCAAGTGCTACCTGGATAATATTCTGCCGTACCTTTTCCGGATGCTCTGCATTGTCTGTCAACGCCTGCGCATCTGCAATCATAATATATACTTTATCATAATCTCCTGAATTCTGAAGGGCAACTCTCCCTCTAAGTGAGCCTACATAATGTCCTACATGAAGTCTGCCTGTAGGTCTGTCTCCCGTTAAAATGATCTTTCCCATTTGTCCTGCCTCCAATCCTCTTATCTGTCGTTTCTCACTAATCATCTGCAAGTACCATAGCCGAAAATCTTTGTCCTCAGCCTTATTTTATTCCTGTATCAGGTATACTTCTGTGTAGTACACACCCTTGCTTTCCCCTTCTGCATGGCTTCCTACATAAATATCAATGCAATTCTCCTTGATCGCACCACCGCAGTCTTCTGCCACATATACCTGTCCGTCGATCACAACCTTGGAGCCATATGGGATCTGGGTAGGATCCACAGCAATGGTACGGTTGGTCACTGCAGTAACACCGGTAGATGTGATCCCATTGGACCATGGACCACAGCAGATACTGCATGGACAATAATGTGTGATACGAAAAGTGCCAAGAGACTTCAGGGATGCATCTGCTGATACGGAAATAGGGGTGCCTACCTGTACGCCATCTGCGGCGGCACCGCTGCCATTGACAGATGTCACACCGTCAACAGCCTCAGCAAAAACACCTTCTCCTGCACTTTTGTGGATGCTTCCTGCCTGGATGTCTCCGTTCGAAGTAGAAGTATCTGCTTTTGCCGTAAGGCTTTCATCCTCATAACCTTCCAGCACATTGGTAGGTATATATCCTGTACTGGATGTGCCTTCCTCATTTTCAAAAATGATCCGGCTCCAGATCCTATCTACAATGCCGGTTCTGGTAATCTGATCCTCTTCCAGGACTTCACCTGTCACTTCGCCGTCTTTTCTTCCCGGAAAATCAAGAACATCACAGTCCCTGGCAACAGTAACCGTGTCATTCACCTCTTCCAGTGCTGTACCCTGGCCAAGCTGTATATCTGAAACAAAGCCACTGATCTGTTCTCCTGTATCGGATGTGTATTCTACCTTGCTCCAGCCATTATCACATACTGCAACCCGTTCCAGCTCTGTGCCAAAGACAGCCGTATCAAGCACATCTCCTGTCTCTCCTGGCTTGGAATGTATCTGGGCACTCTTGGATGTAATATATAAATCCTCTGCATCCGCCAGTGCTGTCACAGTGCCTCCTGCCCCGTCATCCAATAAAAAGCGCTGCAGTGCTTTATCTTCCTGTTTGTATTTATCAACAATCCCATCATAATCCAGTACCTGAGCTGAAACAGGGATGGGTGTTAAAAGAGCTGTACATAAGCCAGCCAGAAATATTTTTCTTTTCATGGTCAGTCTCCTCTCTGTCAAGAAACCCATAAGCTTGTCTTCTGTCCCTACTCTGCCTTATCATAGCACAGAACAGTGTCTCATTCAATTTTCTGACCCATGTTCACAGAATTTTTATAAAATCAGCTGCTTTCTCCATCATTTTCCAGAACCTGAATGGCCCTCTGAAGCTGATTATCCTCTTCATGGCTGTAATCACTTTTGTTCAAAAGATTGGAATCCAGCTTCTCTTCTACATCCGGGGTGATTCCTGTCTTATGGATATTATTGCCTTTTGGAGTATAATATTTGGAAACTGTAAGCTTCACTGCACTTCCATCCGAAAGAGTACGTATGGACTGTACGATCCCCTTTCCATAGGTAGTAGTGCCCACAATTGTTCCGATCCCGTAATCCTTAACTGCCCCTGCAAAAATCTCGGACGCACTGGCGCTGTTTTCATTAACCAGCACTGCCAGGGGGATATCAAGGGCATTTTTCCCGTCACAGGTTTCTTCTTCCCTGTTTCCGTTTTTATCCTCAGTATAAACGATCAGGCCTTCCGGAAGGATCTGCCTTAAGATATCACAGACAGAATCCAGCAGTCCCCCTGGATTATCCCGAAGATCTACGATCATCTTCTCCATACCCTGATCCTTCAGATCCTTAAATGCGGTTGTATATTGTTCCTCAGTAACCCCTTTAAATTCTGTGATCCGGATATATCCGATCTTAGAATCCAGCATCTCATGAAAAACAGATGGCAGTTCCACATCTGTAATAGGGACTGTAATGGTAAGAGGCTCATCTGCATTTTCTCTATGCACCGTAAGGATAACATTCTCGGCATCACTGTCCCGGATCATGGACGCCACTTCAGAAACAGAGCTTTCTGTAATATCCTGTCCGTCAACAGCACTGACCACATCCCCTTCCTTAAGACCTGCTGCTTCGCCTGGTCCTCCCTCATAGCACTGAACGATCTGCACGCCTCCTTCTTTATTCTCCTGCATCACAACGCCGATCCCTACATAGGACCCCTGAGAACTGGTATTTTCCTCCTGATATTCCTTTGCTGTATAGTATCTGGAATAAGGATCCCCAAGGCCATAGATCAATCCTGCATACAGCCCTTCTGCCAGTTCGTCTTCATCCTTATCCTCAAGATAATAAGTATCGATCAGTTCTTCCAGGTACTCCAGCTTCTGGACCCTGGCACTATCAGAAAGCACTGTCCCATCTGCTGGTACCTGTGCATATTTGTATCCTGCATATCCTCCTGCTGCCACTGCAACTGTAAAAGCTGTACCAAAGGCTGCACCTTTCCAGAAATTATTATCTGCCATCATTCCTCCTGCAAAAGAGGGATTGACGCATCTGCATCAATCCCACATTCTAATACCTTATACTTTCAAATGCTTTCTGGTTGTCCAGAAGCTTCCCAAAAGACCGATCCCGATCCCCAGTGCCAGACCGATAGGCAGAAGTGTCATGTAGATCCTGCCTACTGGTATGAACTCAACCACGCCCATAAGTACATTAAACCTGGTCAGTACATAAGTAACTGCACTATTATAAGCAAAATACAGGATCACAAGGGGAATAGCCGCTCCTATCACTCCAAGCACCATACCTTCCAGAAGGAACGGTGCACGTACAAAAGCATCTGTGGCTCCGATATATTTCATGATCCCGATCTCATCCTTACGCACAGTTATACCTACGGACACTGTATTGCTGATCAAAAATACAGAGATCAGAAGAAGGATCACAATGATCACAATGGAAATACCGGATACCAGCTTGTTAATGGAACCAAGCGTCTTGGCTGCCTGCTCAGACTGACTAACCTCTCTTACGTGATCCAAAGTCTGGATATACGCTACGATCACTGCCTGTTTGGAAATGTCCTTCAGATATACCTGGTAGTTGGAGGAATTCACCAGCGGATTGTCATCCTTAAATCCGTCAGCTACATCTGTATCTCCAAAATATTCTTTCTTCATCTTTTCCCAGGCATCATCTGCAGACTCATACTGGATCTGTGCTACTTCAGGACGTTCCTGGATCAACGCACCGATCTGCTGGATCTGCTCATCCGTAGTCCCTTCATCAAAAAATACTGTGATAGGAACCTCCTCTTCCACCTTATGTGCAATATTATTCACATTATTCACAATAGAATAAAAAACGCCAAACAATAGTATACAGGCGGACATGGTAAGAACTGATGCAATGGAAAACATCATATTTCTTTTAATATTTTTTACACCCTGCTTCAGGGTATACCAGATCGTACTAGGCCTCATGATATTCTCCCTCTTTCTCGTCACTGATGATCACGCCATTATGCATGGTAACTACCCTTTTCTTCATGGCATTGACGATTTCTTTGTTGTGGGTAACTACCAGTACGGTTGTGCCTCTCTCATTGATCTCTTCCAGAAGCTTCATGATCTCCTCAGAGGTCTTAGGGTCAAGATTACCGGTTGGCTCATCTGCCAGGAGAATATCCGGACGGTTTACGATCGCTCTTGCAAGCGCCACTCTCTGCTGCTCTCCGCCGGACAGTTCGTCTGGAAATGCCTTATATTTCCCTGCAAGCCCTACCTCCTGCAAAACCTCTGGCACTCTTTTACGGATCACTCTGGTAGGACGGTTGATCACACGCTGTGCAAAAGCAACATTCTCATAAACATCCCTGTCCTTTAAAAGACGGAAATCCTGGAACACAACTCCCAGCTTCCTGCGGTATTTGGCTACTCTGCGGTGCTTCATCCCTTCCAGACGTTCTCCGCTTACAATGATCTCACCTGAAGTAGAATCCAGTTCCTTCAGTAAAAGTTTGATCAGTGTGGACTTCCCGGAGCCGCTGCTCCCTACCACAAATACAAATTCCCCTTTATCAACATGCAGGTTGGCATGATTCACAGCCGGAAGACCCTGCCCATAAGACTTGGTTACATCCATTAAATCGATCATAATGGTCTCCTTTGTTATGCGTAACTTTTATGTAACATTATTGTAATATATCTTTTATTAAATTGCAACTGCTATTTTCCGGTAATTTATTATACATGCACCCTTTTCCAAAAGCAAGGCATTTCACAGCTTCTACATAAAAAAGCACCCGGTTTTCCGAGTGCCTTCTTCTTATTATTTTCGGCCGGCTCCTACTTTTTCCATCAGTGCATCCTGTAATACCTGAGAAAAATTCAACCCCATACTTGTTGCTGATTCATTCAGCCACTCTGGAATCGTAAGAGTTTTCTTCACAGCCCTGTTGTTATGGAGCTTGCGATATTCAAGTGTATCACATGCAACGTAATTAATAAATTCCTTTCCTTCCAATGTGATATCGTCTTGTACTGACGGTTCAGGAATTGCCTTTCCTTCTCTCTCATAATCATATAAAGTAAATGCCAATGCATCCTCTGCCATAATCAATGCATCTTTCATATCATCGCCACATGTATAGCAGCTTTCCAAATCCGGAAAGTTCACTGAAAATCGTCCGTTCTCCTCCGGTGTAAATACAGCCGGATATGCATATTTTGCCATGTTGCACCTCCCAATCTTTCCTGTGCTATTCTTTTATATTTTGCTATGCCAGGTCTTATTTAATCCCCGCATCCCTTAATATTCTGTTTGCTGTGCCAGTTGGTATTTCTTTTCCGCCATGTCGTGGGATCATGAATGTTTTGCCTGTTATCTCACTATACCACTTGTCATGTTCTTTACCATGCTCTGCCAAGTGGCAGTGGTTCTTCTTTAACAATTTGATTAGCTCTGATGTTTTCATCTTTTTCTCCTTCCATAGTTATATTATAGCACGTATTTACACGTATGTCAATATGATTCACACATATTTACACGTATTTTTTTAAGAAGTACATAAGGAAGACATCAAAGTGCCATAAAAAAATTGTCTACCGCTGAAAAAACGGTAGACAAGTGGTATTTCCTTCTGAAAATTACTGAAAGCCACATAAATGCCGGCATTAGTACTCCAGCGTTTCCATGTATTTCATATATCTTACAACCATAAGAGCAATCTTAAAGGTAATGGCATCTTCAAATACACGAAGATCCAGTCCTGTACTCTTCTGCAGCTTATCCAGTCGGTATACAAGAGTATTCCTGTGGATATAAAGCTGTCTGGATGTTTCTGACACATTCAGGCTGTTCTCAAAGAATTTATCAATGGTAGTCAGTGTCTCTTCATCAAAATCATCTGGTGACTTACCGCCAAAGATCTCCTTAATGAACATCTTGCACAGCGGAATCGGGAGCTGATAGATCAGACGTCCGATACCCAGAGAGCTGTATGCGATAACATCCTTCTCCGGGAAGAAAATCTTACCTACATCCAAAGCCATACGTGCTTCCTTGTAGGATCGTGACACTTCCTTAAGCTCCTTCACAATGGTACCGTATGCAACATGTACTCCGTCTTCTCTGGAAAGTCCAAGTGTGTCCAGGATCGTCTGGGCCAGCTTATCCATAGTCTCATAGCCTTCGCCCTCTTCCAGTTCCTTTACAATGATCACACTCTTCTCATCTACGGCCGTGATAAAATCTTTGCTCTTACCACCAAAAATACTCTTAATGCTCTCTACAGAACTATGCTCTCTCTCCTGTGGAAGTTCGATCAGCATAACCACACGGCGCACATCAGCATCGATGTGAAGCTTCTTGGCACGATTGTAAATATCTACAAGAAGAAGATTATCAAGAAGAAGATTCTTGATAAAACTGTCTTTGTCAAAACGCTCCTTATAAGCTACGATCAGACTCTGAAGCTGAAATGCTGCCAGCTTCCCGACCATATACGTATCCTCGTCCTCTCCATGAGCTACAAGGATATACTCCAGCTGATAGTCATCATTCACTTTGAAATACTGATAACCTCTCACAAGCTGACTCTCTGCCGGCGAATCAACAAATGCCTGAACATCCCCTGCCTGGATCTCGAAATCAGTACATGTGGATGCAAGTGTCTTGCCATCTGTATCCATCACACAAAACTGTGTCCTGGATATCTCTTTAAGTCCCTCGAGGGTATTCTGTAATACCTGGCTTGATATCATTCTATTCAATCCCTTCTCATGTAAAAGTGTTTTAAGTTATTTTAATACAAAATAACCAAAAAAGAAAGAGGAAATCAGAAAAAATTTACAAATTTTTATTCAAAACTTCTCACTTTTTCTCTATAAAACCTTCCCCATGCACTTCCCGTACATCACATACGATCACAAAAGCATCTGGGTCTATCATATCCACTTTTTCTTTTAATGTAACGATTTCCTTTTTATTGACTACGCAAAACAGCATCAGCTTGTCCTGTCCGGAATACATTCCTACTCCTTTCAGGCCGGTAACACCGCGATCCATTTCATTGATGATCATATGGGAAACCTGATCCGCTTTCTCTGTGATAATATAAGCTCCCTTTGAAAATTTCAAACCTTCGATCATGCCATCCGTCACTTTTGTAACAAGATAAACTGCAATAATAGCATAAAGAGCCTTGTATACGCCAAAAACATACATGCCCACCACAACTACCAGGCCATCAATAAACTGCATGATCTGGGCAATAGAATAATGCTTAAGCTTCCGCTGGATCAGGGCAGCCATCATATCTGTTCCGCCGGTAGTCCCCTGTCCAAGGAAAACAAGTCCAATGCCTACTCCCTGAATCACACCACCATATACCGCAGCAAGCAGAAGATCATTTCCCGCCAGGTTAAAGTCAGGAATACAGCCTGGCAGCATCGCCAACCAGAAAGAAAGACACAACTCTCCTACCAGTGCTTTTTTTACAAACTGAAAGCCTCCGATCCTCATTCCTAAAAAGAACAGCGGAATGTTTAATGCCATGTTAGTGATCCATAAGGGAATTCCGCCAGGAACAAGGCTTTCTGTCCACTCTTTGACAATGATAGCTACTCCTGAAAAACCACCTGTAACCATTCCTGCCTTATCAAACGCAGATATTACAGCAACTGCCATCAGGCAGGTACCTACAATGATCAGCAGATAATCCATATATTTGAGTTTTTTCCCCCAAGGACTCATCTTCATTCCTCCAATTCCAATTGTTTTGTGAGATAGCGGCCTACAATTCTGGAAAAATCAGTAATATCCCGGATATATGCAAAATCCTTACCGAAGATTTTCTTTTCTGTAGCCAGATCTTTTTCCTCACCTGCAAATACTCCCAGTACGCTCACCCCTGCGTTTCTCAGCCTGCGGACTTCCCCGGCAGTATCATTCACTGCATATTGTCCCATATACGGCTTAGGATTCTTTGCATTTGGACGGTTTACAATTACATCATAAGGTCGTCCATCGCTTAAAATGATCATAATCTTTTTTTCTTCCCTACGGCCCAAAAGCCCATAACCGGCTGCTTTAATGGCCAATCCATCACTGTTGTTGGAAGATGTTACATAATTGAATATATTTTCACTTGCACTGTCAGGGTCATCATACTCCCGCAGCCTGTGTAAAATCGTATAGTCCCAGAATGTACAATAGCTCATCACACGGTGAGGAATCTTCACATTTCCCAGTGCTTTACTGATCATATATGCCTGTAATGCCACATGGCCCTGCCGATTCATCTGGGAACCACTGGCATCGATCAGTACATCTACAACAAAATCCGTTTGATCCCCCTGCTGCTCTTTTTTGAAAAGAAGTGCATCCCTGCTTCTGCCGATCCTCCATAATCTGGCAGGCAGGATCTGCCCCCTGTCAGACAGGATCTCCTGGTTTTCACTTCGCAAAATCAAGGATTTACGCAGCATTTCTGTAAGCTGGGCAACATTCCTCTTTACAACTCTGTGTTTATCATGATACAGCCACACATTTTTGTTTTTCAGGCGTACTGCATATTCGTACTGATAATTCCGCATAACCGGATTTTTCAGGATCCCTTCTGTAAAATACAGACTGCAGTCTCCGTGGATCCCTTTGCACATCAACTGGTTTATTTTCTTTTCTTCATTTTCTTTCAGATAAGTTTCCCCAAAATTAAGTTCCACATACCTGTGGGCCTTTTCCAATGCTTCAGGAGGAAGGATTTTGATCTTATGCCTGGTCTGTCTTTGCTCTTCCATTTCCTCGGTAACCTGGGAATCCTCCATTCCGGCTATCTGATCAGCCAGCTGCTGTGCATAGTCTTCCAGGCTTTCCTCATAAAGTTCTTCATCAAGAAGGTCTTTCCAGTCAAACTCTGACAGTTCCTCCATTGTGACAGCCATCACCTGTTCAAAACTGCCCTTTTCTTTTTCAAAGTCAGGCTCACATGCCTTATTGTATAACCGGTCAATAGCAAATGCCAATGCTTCTGTATCTTGGGAATTGCCTGCTTCCTTCACCAGATCCATGTACTTTTTCATGGAGGAAAGCACTGGTGCTTCTTTTTTGTGCTCCAGCCTGTCCAGCCTTTTTCTCAGAACCATAAGCCTGAGCATTTCCGGGATATTTCCAGTACCCGGGATCACCAGATACTCCTGATCAAGGATATCCAGGATAGCCTCTCTTTGCATATTTCGAATACCTGGACGTTCCAGGCAGATTCTGTCTCCAATGGCTTCCTCTATACAAAGCTGTGCCATTTTCGTAAGAAGCTGTTCATCTGCCCCAAAATACAGCTTCTTCAGCAGATAAAGCCCCAGATATTTTTTATCATAAAATTTTGCAAGTGCTCCCTGCTTGATCCCATCATAAAGGGCCAGCGGTCTGGAACGCCTGTATAAAGAAATATCCGGCTTCATTTCCTGGGCATAGTCACCACTGACTGTCCATAAAAGATTCCGGATACGGTTCTCCATTTCCAGCTGGATCTCAGAACCCTCCCCTTCAGAAAAGCCTGAGATCTCATTTGTATGTTCAATCCTTGACGGATGCTTATTCATAAACATCTTCCTTTGTCCAGTCCCTGGGGATCCTGGTATTTACAACATCCTCTACGATCTCTTTTTCAAAAATGTCAAATGTTTTATTTACGATTCCCATCTGCACAGCCTGCCATGGAGAAAGTCCGGTTTTTATGATCTTCACTGCTCCCAAAAGGCCTCGCAAATCCAGTGACTTGGTAGAAATCTCACTGTTGGCAGTTTTCAGCTGAAGATCAAGAAAAAGACCGATAAACTGGTCTACAGCTGCCTTCTTTGCATCCGGGAACATTTCCCTGAAAATAAATCCCAGGGTTTCCTCATTCTGGGGAGACATATCAATCACCATAAATCTGGAAACCAGGGCTTCATTTAATTCTCTGGTACCTGCATATCCGTAATTCATGGTTCCAATAAATCTGGCTGCCGGATGAAGATCAATCTTATCGTACCCTGGCACATCAATGGATCTTCGGTAATCCAGAGTAGCATGCAGCACGGAAACAGCATCATTTTTCGCCATATTGATCTCATCCAGGATACCAAAGCCCCCATGCTGGGCACACCGGTAAATACTGCCCTTCCGAAGTTTTACCTGATTGTCCTCAAAAGTATCTGTACCGATCAGATCTCCACTGTTGGTATTCACATGAAAAGATACATTGTAGATCGGTCTGCCGAAAATATAGGCAAGATTCTCTGCCAGTATATTTTTACCAGTGGCCTTAGGCCCTGTGAGAAGAAGATTTTCCCCCTGGAGAAGGGCAGCCATGGCCATTTCCAAGGTTTCTTTTCCATAGAAATGGATTGCAGGCTGCTGCACACGCCCAACAGCATCTGCAGCAACCGTGTATTCTTTTCTGAATTCCAAAATCTCTTTGATCAGGTCTTCGGAAACAGCCTGTTCTCTTAAAAAATCAAATTCATTCATATAAGTATCCAACCTTTTGTTCCCGGATCAGACTTCAAAAATAAGGTCTCCGTAAGAAGGCATTGGCCACATCTCTTTATCTACGATCATTTCCAATTCATCAACCGGCTTCCGTAATTCGTCCATCGCAGGTACGATCTTTTCCCTGAAGAAAACAGCCCGTTCCCGTCCTTCCGGGTAAGACTCTACCTGGGAAACCAGCTTGCCTAACTTATTCATGGCACTGTTGGTTGTTTTTAAAAGCTTGCTGGTCTTTTTCAGAAGATCTGCCTGTACGCTTACGTCTGTGATCCCTGCTGCCTTTACAGAATTAATGGAATCAGCAAGCACCGTCGTATACCTGATCACTGCCGGGATGATCTGTTTGGTAACAATATCGATCATGGTCTTGGCCTCGATATTAATCGCTTTAGCATAAATCTCATACTGGATCTCTGCACGGGATTCCAGCTCTGTTCTGGTAAATACCCGGAAATTCTCAAACAGCTTTATGGATTTCTCCGTAGTCAGTGCAGGAATGGCATCTACCATGGACGGAAGGATAGGAAGGCCTCTTCGTTTTGCTTCTGCTTCCCATTCCGGTGCATAGCCATTGCCGCTAAATACGATCCTCTGGTGATCAGTTGCGTATTCTTTGATCAAATCATGCACTGCAAGTTCTAAATCTTCTGCAGATTCCAGTCTATCACATGCCTCTTTAAAAGCCTCAGCTGCAATAGTATTCAATACAACATTGCAGGAGGAAATCGAATCTCTGGAACCAACCATACGAAACTCAAACTTATTACCTGTAAATGCAAAAGGTGAAGTACGGTTCCTGTCTGTTGCATCCTTCATGAAGTCCGGAAGTGTACTTACACCGGTATTCATCTTTTCCCCGCTCTTACTGTGGGTAGCAGTTCCTGTACTGATCAGCTGATCCAGCACATCCTCAAGCTGTTCTCCAAGGAAAACAGAAATCACTGCCGGCGGAGCCTCATGGCCGCCAAGTCTCTGGTCATTCCCCACATCTGCTGCTGACTCCCGAAGAAGATCTGCATGCTCATCAACTGCTTTCAGAATACAGGTAAGTACAAGAAGGAACTGAACATTCTCATGAGGAGTTTTGCCTGGATCCAGCAGATTGATCCCGTCATCGGTAGTCAAAGACCAGTTATTATGCTTTCCGGAACCATTCACGCCTGCAAATGGTTTCTCATGGAGAAGACAGCGCATCCCCTGACGGCTTGCCACTTTCTTCAGGATACGCATCATGATCTGATTATGATCTGCCGCAATATTTACAGGCGCATAAATAGGTGCAAGCTCATGCTGTGCAGGAGCAACTTCATTATGCTGTGTCTTAGCAGAAACGCCCAGCTTCCAGCATTCTTCATTTACTTCTTTCATATAGGCAGATACTCTCTGGCGGATGGTTCCCAGATAATGGTCATCCATCTCCTGGCCTTTCGGAGGCATGGCGCCAAATAAAGTCCTGCCTGTATAAACAAGATCCTTTCTCTGTTTAAACTTTTCTTTATCGATCAGAAAATACTCCTGCTCTGCACCTACAGAGGGAGTCACCTTCTTAGATGTATGATTACCGAAAAGACGGATCAGACGCAGTGCCTGTGTATTCACTGCCTCCATGGAACGAAGAAGAGGAGTCTTCTGGTCAAGTGCCTCTCCTGTATAGGAGCAGAAAGCGGTAGGGATACATAAGGTACCGCCTGCTGCATCATGGCGTACAAAAGCCGGTGAGGTACAGTCCCATGTAGTGTAGCCTCTTGCTTCAAATGTAGCTCTAAGACCTCCGGACGGAAAAGAAGAGGCATCTGGTTCTCCTTTGATCAGTTCTTTACCGGAAAAGCTCATCAGCACCTTACCATTCTCCATAGGTGCTGTAATAAATGCATCATGCTTCTCTGCGGTTACACCTGTCAGTGGCTGGAACCAGTGGCTGTAATGGGTTGCCCCTTTCTCGATAGCCCACTCCTTCATCTCATGTGCTACCACATCAGCCACTTCCATAGACAGTTCTTTGCCTTCTTCTATGGTCTTTTTCAATTCCTTATATACCTTTTTGGGCAGTCTCTCCTGCATAACGGAATCATTAAATACATCACATCCAAAAATATCCGTCACTTTCACAAAATCTTCCATTAATAATCTCCTCTCCACTAATCACACATTTCTGTCTATGGGTATTTCACAGTTGTCCGTAACTGTTCAGTACTCTTTTCTCAGATCCTCAAGAATTCTTGGAACCTGTCAGATATAGGTTCAATGCTCTGTGCAGATTCCGGATCTCAACCTCCTTGTGATCTCCGCCGTATTCCCCGTCCAGCGTCCATGCCACAGCCTCATCTGACTGAATCCGGATCCTGCTTGTCTTAAAGGTATAGATCAGGTCTGAATTATCCTTACCAGACATCAGTCCTGCAATGATCTCCTGCATATCCATCGGATTCTTAGGCGTGGTGATCAAGGTCACCTCAAACAGGCCGTCATTCATATCCACATTTTTGCCGGTCAGATTCTTAAATCCTCCAACGGATCTGGAATTGGTGATCATCCCATACATAAAATCATCTTCAAAGATTTCATCCTCTGTTGTTACTTTCATATGGTAAGACTGAATATCAAACAGACGTTTGACCCCCTCCAGCAGATATGCCAGATGTCCCAGAATATTCTTCAGATCCTGGTCAGTCTCATAGGCCACATCCGTAAAAAGTCCAAATGCGGCAATATAAGTAAATGTCTGTTTATTAAACTTTCCGATATCACAGCGGTACACATTCTCTTCCATGATCATCTCTGCTGCAGCTACCATATTTTTGGGAATAAACAGGCTTCCTGCAAAATCATTGGTGCTTCCTGCCGGAATATATCCTACCGGAACCTTGCTTCCTGTCTCAACCAGTCCTGCAACCACCTCATCCAGTGTGCCATCGCCGCCGCTGCATACCACAAGATCCACCTTGTCTGCATACTTCCTGGTCATTTCATATGCATCTTTGGGATATTGTGTGGCACGGATGACCACTTCATAACCACCCTTGTTAAAAATATCCACAATATCCATTAAAGCGGTTTTGATCTTGCCTTTTCCGGCTTTTGGATTAAATACAAAAAAAAGTTTCTTCTCCAAGTTCAGGCCCTCTTTTTACATATTTTCTACATATTCATGTTATAATATAAAAAAAAGAGGGAAAAAAGTCAATCTTTTTGCCCTCTTTTTTGCTTTGTCGGATCTGCTATACGTTACGTACAGCATCCTTCATAGATTTCACATACTCCTTTACGTAAGGCACACAATCCTTTCCATACCTGGCACACAGCTTGACGATAGCAGAACCTACGATCGCCCCGTCGGACTGTTCTGCCATTTTAGCTGCCTGCTGCGGTGTACTGATTCCAAAGCCTACCGCACAGGGAATCTGTTTTTCTGCTTTTACCAGATGCACCATTGCCCCGATATCTGTGGTAATCTGGCTTCTAGTACCGGTTACTCCAAGAGAAGACACACAATATACAAAACCTTCCGCCTCTTTTGCGATCATTGCGATCCTTTCGTGGGAAGTAGGTGCGATCAGGGAGATCAAATCTATTCCATATGCTTTGCACACGCTGTCAAATTCTTCCTTTTCTTCAAATGGTACATCCGGAAGGATCAGTCCGTCCATTCCGACTTCAGACGCTTTTTTGATAAATCTTTCAGTTCCATAGGAAAAAACCACATTTGCATAAGTCATAAACACCATAGGGATCCTGGTTTTCTTACGGATCCGAACCACCATATCAAAAACCTTGTCTGTTGTTACGCCTCCGCCTAATGCTCTTACATTGGCAGCCTGGATCACAGGCCCTTCTGCTGTTGGATCGGAAAATGGGATCCCAAGCTCGATCAAATCTGCCCCTGCCTCTTCCATTGCATATACGATCTGCTCTGTTACATCAAGGGATGGATCCCCACAGGTAACAAAGGGAATAAATGCTTTTCCTTTACCAAATGCTGCTGCTATATTCTTATTCATGGATATCCTCCCCTCTGTATCTGGCAATTGCTGCACAATCCTTATCTCCACGTCCTGAAATCGTGATCACTACACACTGGTCTTTTCTCATGTCCGGTACGATCTTTCTTGCATAGGCCACTGCATGGGCACTTTCAATGGCGGGGATGATGCCCTCGATCCTGGAAAGATATTCAAAAGCATCCACTGCTTCATCATCTGTTACAGATACATACTGTGCTCTTCCTGTATCATACAGGTGGGCATGCTCAGGTCCGATCCCCGGATAATCCAGTCCAGCGGAAATGGAATACACCGGAGCGATCTGTCCATATTCATCCTGGCAGAAATATGACTTCATTCCATGGAAGATCCCCAGTTTTCCTGTTGCAATGGTAGCTGCAGTCTCTGCAGTATGGATGCCCCGGCCTGCTGCCTCGCAGCCGATCAGCTGTACTTCCTTATCTTCAATAAAATGGTAAAAGGTACCGATTGCATTGGAGCCGCCGCCTACGCAGGCAAGAACAGCATCCGGAAGCTTTCCTTCCTTTTCCAGCATCTGCTCCTTAATTTCTTTGGAGATCACAGCCTGGAAATCACGTACAATGGTAGGGAAAGGATGGGGTCCCATTACAGAGCCAAGTACATAATGGGTATCTGCGATCCGGTTCGTCCACTCTCTCATGGTTTCAGAAACTGCATCCTTTAAGGTTGCTGTACCGGAAGTTACAGGATGTACCTTTGCTCCCAGAAGCTTCATTTTGTATACATTTAATGCCTGTCTTTTGGTATCTTCCTCCCCCATGAAGACTTCACATTCCATCCCCATCAAGGCGGCTGCAGTAGCTGTGGCCACCCCATGCTGCCCTGCACCTGTTTCTGCGATCACACGGGTTTTTCCCATTTTCTTTGCAAGAAGCACCTGCCCCAGCACATTGTTGATCTTGTGGGCTCCTGTATGGTTCAGATCCTCTCTTTTCAGATAAACCTTTGCACCACCCAGATCTTCTGTCATATGTGCTGCATAATAAAGTCTGGATGGACGGCCTGCATATTCATTAAAAAGCTCTGTTAATTCCCTGTTAAATTCCGGGTCATTCTTGTAATGCTCATAGGCCTCTTCCAGCTCCAGTACTGCATTCATCAGTGTTTCCGGAATGTACTGGCCTCCATGTATTCCAAATCTGCCTTTAGACATATTTCTTATCCTCCTGCTTGTATTTCAAATGTTTTTGCCATTTTATAGCTTTCTCACCAATTCTACTGCCTGTCTGATCTTTTCAGGATCTTTTTTTCCATTTGTTTCCACACTGCTGCTAAGATCCACAGCCCAGGGGCTTAAGTAATGCACAGCTTTTTCCAGGTTATCCACTCCAAGTCCTCCTGCAAGAAAATAAGGTCTGGAAATCCCCCCTGCCAGCATCCAGTCAAAGGTTTTCCCAGTGCCTCCGCCGCCCTGATCCAGAAGGATATAATCTGCGCTGCTTGCTTTTGCCTTGGCAATATCTTCTTCTGTTTTTACAGAAAAAGCTTTGATCACCTTTTTTCCTGTTTCATCCTGCAGCTGCCGGATATAGGCTTCCTCTTCCTGCCCGTGAAGCTGTGCCATCTGGATCACCTTCTGATCTAAAAGGTCAGCCACCAGCACAAATGGTGCATTTACAAACACTCCAACTGCACAGATAGAAGGATCCAGCTGACGAATCAGCTTCTTTAACTCATCAGAAGTAATCGATCTTCTGCTTTTAGGGTATTCAACAATGAATCCGGCAAAATCAGGCTTGCAGCTGTTTACTGCCTGTATATCTTCCATAGTTCTTAAACCACAAATCTTTACTTTTGGCATAAGGGGCCTCCGTTTAAGTCTTCCAGTGCCTTTCTTTTATCCGGGCTGCGCATCAGCGTTTCGCCGATCAATACAGCCTGAATATCATTTTCCCGAAGCCTGTGAATATCTTCGGAGGTACGGATCCCGCTTTCTGATACAAAAACAGCATCAACAGGTGCGATTTTCCGAAGCCGGATACTGTTCCCTGTATCCACCTGAAAGGTTTTCAGATCCCTGTTATTTACTCCAATGATCTTAGCCCCGCAATCCAAAGCACGCAGAACTTCTTTTTCATCGTGAGCTTCCACCAAAGCATCCATATGAAGCTCCTTTGTCAGCTGATAAAAGTTACGCAGCTTAACATCATCAAGAAGAGAACAGATCAAAAGCACTGCACTGGCTCCCAGTGCCTTTGCCTGATAGATCATATATTCATCCACTGTAAAATCCTTGCGAAGTACCGGTATGTTTATTTCTTCTGCGATTTTTTCAAGGTAACCGTTTTGTCCCATAAAATAGAAAGGCTCTGTAAGGCAGGAAACAGCACTTGCCCCTGCTGCCTCATATTCCTTTGCAATATCAAGCCAGGGAAACTCCGGGGCGATCAGCCCTTTAGATGGAGAAGCTTTTTTCACTTCACAGATATAAGACATTCCCTGTACTTTAAGTGCCTGTAAAAAGCCAGGTTTTTCTTTATTTTCTGTTGTATGCTCTGCCCTATTACGCATCTCTTCCAGAGAACACTGTTTTTTTTCTTCCCGGATCCGCTCCTTTGTTTTTTCACCGATTTCCTCTAAAATATTCATAATTCCCAATCTCTTTTCAATGGTTAGTTTCGTATATAAATTCTTCCAGCTTCTTTACAGCAGCGCCGCTGTCGATCAGGCTTTCGGCCATCCTTACACCTTCTTCTATGGTTTTGGCCTTTCCGGTAATATACAGGGATGCACCTGCATTTAAGCATACTGCCTGACGCTTGGGTCCTTTTTCCCTGCCCTCCAGAATATCTCTGGTGATCTGTGCATTTTCCTCAGGAGTCCCCCCTGCCAGTTCTTCTTTCGCACAGCTGTTATACCCGAACTGCTCCGGCTGGATCTGATAAGACTGGAACCATCCATCACGGATCTCGCAGACAGTTGTAGGCGCACTCATGGAAATCTCGTCCAGCTTATCCTGTCCGTATACCACCATACCTTTTACAACACCCAGCTTAGCCATAACCTGTGCCAAAGGTTCAACCAATGTTTCATCATAAACGCCCATCAGTTCCATATTTGCACCTGCAGGATTGCTTAAAGGGCCAAGAATATTAAATACTGTGCGGATTCCCAATTCCTTTCGGATCGGTGCCACATACTTCATTGCAAAATGATAATTCTGTGCAAACAGGAAGCAGATATTGATCTTTTTCAGGATCCTTGCACTTTCTTCCGGTGAAACTGTGATCTTTACCCCTAATGCTTCCAGTACATCCGCTGCACCGGATTTGGAAGAAGCTGCCCGGTTTCCGTGTTTTGCCACTGGCACACCGCCTGCTGCGATCACCAGGGCTGAGGTAGTGGAAATATTAAAGGAGTTGGCACCGTCTCCGCCAGTTCCTACGATCTCCAGTACATCCATATCATGGAGAAGCTTTACGCAATGAGCACGCATGCCTGCTGCCGATGCAGTGATCTCGTCAATGGTCTCTCCTTTCAGAGACAGGGCTGTAAGATATGCTGACATCTGTACAGGTGTTGCCTCTCCGCTCATGATCTCATTCATTACCGTTTCTGCTTCCTTATAAGTAAGATCCTCTTTTTTTGATAATTTGATAATCGCTTCTTTGATCATGGTTCATCCTCCTCATTTTTTTGTCTGATGCTGTCCAGAAAATCTTGTTTTTATCTGATGCGGTCCAAAAAGTTTTCAATCATCTTTTTCCCATCCGGTGTCATCACAGATTCCGGATGAAACTGCACCCCAAACACAGGGTATTTTGTATGCTCCACAGCCATTACTTCCCCATCTTCAGACTTGGCAGTAACCCTTAATTCTTCTGGAAGGGTTTCTTCTTTTGCTGCCAGGGAGTGGTATCTGGCTGCCTTAAATACTTCAGGAAGTCCTGCGAACAAACGGTTCTCACAGGTCTGGATAATCTCTTTTTGTTTCCCATGCATCAATTCTTTTGCATAGGTTACAGTTCCTCCAAAGGCCTGACAAATAGCCTGATGCCCCAGACAAACACCCAGGATCGGGATTTTTCTTCCACAAGTACGGATCACCTCCACACATACTCCTGCATCCTCCGGTCTTCCGGGCCCCGGGGAAAGAACAATGGCCTCAGGCTTCATTTTCATGATTTCATCTACTGTGTATTCATCATTTCTGATCACCTTAATATCACTGTTTGCAGAGCCGATCAGCTGGTATAAATTATAAGAAAAGCTGTCATAATTATCGATCAACAGGATCATTGGATTCCCTCCTCTGCCTGGGCAAGTGCACGAACCACCGCTTTTGCCTTATTTTTACATTCCATAAATTCCTTTTCAGGTACACTGTCTGCCACGATTCCTGCACCGGATCGGATACAGATCTCGCCATTCTTTTTATACACAAGACGGATGGCAATACATACATCCAGATTTCCTGTAAAGTCCATATATCCGATGGCACCCCCATAAATACCACGTTTACTTTTTTCCAGTTCATCAATGATCTGACAGGCGCGAAATTTAGGTGCGCCGGAAAGAGTTCCTGCTGGAAGAATGGCATCCACTGCATTCACTGCATCTTTGTCATCCCGGATCTGCCCGATCACAGTAGACCCCAGATGCATCACACAGGAATACCGCTCTACATCCAAGTATTTTTCCACCTGTACAGTTCCGATCTTACTAATCTTTCCGATATCGTTTCTTCCCAGATCCACCAGCATATTATGCTCAGCCAGTTCCTTTTCATCTTTCAGAAGTTCTGCCTCCAATGCCAGATCTTCTTCCCTGTCCTTCCCTCTTGGCCTGGTTCCGGCTAACGGGAAAGTACTAAGCTTGCCCTGATCCAGCTTCACCAGAGTTTCCGGAGATGCACCTGCGATCTCAATGTCGTCACTGGAAAAATAGAACATATAAGGAGATGGATTGGTTGCCCGCAGCACGCGATAAGTATCAAACAGGCTTCCTTCTGCCTTTGCCCTCATAGGATTGGACAGCACCACCTGGAAAATATCTCCTTCTTTAATATACTGCTTTGCTCTTTCTACGATCTGACAATATTCTTTTTCCGGAAGTTCAGGCTGGATTTCTGACAGCAAATGAATAGGAGGAAATTCCATTTTATCTTCCTTTTTGATCAGATCTGCCATGTCCTGCAGCTTCTTTTTGGCTTCCTGATAAGAAATATCTATATTTTCTGTTTTTACCCCTGTGATAAGAAGCAGCTTTTGTCTGTAATGGTCAAAGGCGATCACCTGGTCAAAAAGCATCAGGTCCATATCCCTGAAATCCTGCTGTCCTTTAGATCCCAGCTTCAGTTTCGGTTCACTGTATCGGATATAGTCATAAGAAAAATATCCAACCAGGCCGCCGGTAAATGTAGGAAGGCCTTCTACTTTAGGACTTTTGTACTGATCCAGTACCTGCCGCAGGGTTTCTCCAGGATGAGTTACATGACAGATCTTCTCTTCCTGATTTCCGTTTTCTCCGGTATGCCGGATCTTCATTTCACCCTCACAGCAGGTAATTTCCATCACCGGGTCATATCCAAGAAATGAATATCTGCCCCATGCTTCACTTTGGCTTGCACTTTCCAACAGATAGCAGTGATGGCTTGCTTTTTTCAACATGCGCATCACTTCCACAGGTGTATACTTATCGGAAAATAATTCCCTGCATACCGGAATCCTTTTGTAGTCTCCCTGTGATGCCAGTTGTTTTACAGTTTCTAATGATGGATACATAGGAACACCTCCTGATCAGTTTTTGATTATGTGAATATCATCTGACAGCTCTGTCTGAAGGTATGTTTTCAGATATTTATATAAATAAAAAACGCCCTTGACAGAATCTGCTTCTGTCAAGGACGAGTATCATTCACCCGCGGTGCCACCTTGATTTACGGACGGACCGTACACTTTGAGGAATACTATCATATTCCTGGCAACTGACGTATGCCTTCACGTCACAGAATACTTAGTCATTAATAAATGCCTTTCCCTGTGCCCTCTGCGGTCCATTTAACAGCCTGCATTCCACCCGGCTCTCACCTTCCCGGACTCTCTGTGCGCGCTGAGCTGTTTTTATCTCCGCTTCAACGGTTTATCTTGTTAAATTGTTTTTTATAAATTACCATGTTTTTTTTTCATTGTCAAGCATTTTGTTTCATTTTTCATTTAATTTTTACAACGGCTTTCACAAGATCTGTCTTGTTATGTACAGCTTCATCATAAGCATCCTGAATGTGCTCCAGATCAAACTCATGAGTAACAATACTCTTAACATTGATAGCACCGCTGGATACAGCTGCAATTGCTTTCGGATAAATATTCTTATAACGGAATACGGACTTGATAGTAATTTCCTTATCCATGATCTGTGCAAAATTAAAGCTGATCTCTTCCTGTGCGGAAATACCTACCAACGTAATAGTGCCACCTCTTCTTACAATAAACGGAGTCTGTGCTATGGTTACTGGTGAACCAGCAGTCTCAAATACCACATCAGCACCACGGCCATTTGTAAGCTCACGGATCTTTGCCAGTGCATCCTCCTTGCCACTGTTTATAACTGCAGTGGCACCAAGCTCCATAGCCTTATCCAGACGTGCCTGCACCAGATCTGCAACGATGATCTTACCGGCGCCGTGTGCCTTACATGCAAGCAGTGTTACAAGTCCGATACATCCTGATCCCAGGATCACTACAGTGTCTCCTGTACCTACTGCCCCCTGCTCTGCCGCATAAAATCCTACAGATAATGGCTCGATCAATGCGCCTTCCTTTGTAGAAACGTTATCAGGAAGCTTAAAGCACATATCCTCAGGAAATGCCATATATTCTTCATTACATCCCTGTACTGGTGGCGTTGCAAGAAAGACCACATCCGGACATAGATTATAATGGCCAGATTTACAGAATTCACATTTTCCGCAGGTGATACCCGGTTCAAGTGCCACCTTGTCTCCTACTTTCAGGCTGGTAACATCCTTACCGATTTTTGCAATGGTTCCTGCACATTCATGTCCAAGCATGTAATCCTGGGAAAGATCTACCTTGTAAGCACCACAGCAGCCATTATGGTAATAATGTACATCAGATCCACAGATTCCCACATACTCTAGCGATACAAGAACTTCTTTATCTCCGATCTCCGGTACTGGAATCTCTTTTACAATCATCTTGTCTGTGCCTCTCATAAAAGCACCTTTCTGCATCATTTTTACATGACTCATATGTAAAACCCCCTTTTGCTTTTTAATAAAAGTATAGTATCTGCTCACACTTATGTCAATAGTTTTATATAAGTTTTTTCTGTTTATAAGATTATTTTCGTATTCCGTCTTAATATCTAAGCATTTTCGTATTCTTTTATAATTGTTTTAACAAAAGTTTTTATTTAAGTTCTGGATTTTAAATATTATAAATGGTATAATGATGAAAATACAAAAGATCTGATTTGCCTATGGCTGCATAACTATGGACACAGGATCTGTTGTTAAAAAAGGAGTAAAACAATGGACGAATACCTGGCAAAATCAAAAACCTCCGGGGATATTTACCGATTATTATATTATGGAGCATCCTGTTCCAGGCAGGAGATTTCCCAGACTCTAGATATCAGTCTTCCCACCACTACCCGCTGTCTGAACAGCCTGTGCAATGCAGGGTTTGTAAAAAGTGCAGGAGAATCCCAGTCTACAGGTGGAAGAAAGGCAACCCTTTATGAATACGTTCCTCAAGCAAGATATGCAGCCGGAATTGACATCACTAGGAACCATCTTTCCATTGTTCTGGTAGATCTTGGCCTGAACATTCTGGATACCAGACGTCTGCGTATTCCCTTTGAAGCAAGCGACCAGTATTTTTCAACTCTTGCCAGGGAATACGAAGATATGATCTCCCAGAATCTTCCTGACCGTTCCTGTCTTCTTGGCACCGGGATCTCTGTACCAGTGCTGTTAGGGGATGACCACAAAACTATCAATTACGCTACCGTAATCCCTCTTCCATTTAATATTTACAGTATTTTATCCAGCTATATCCATGAGCCTTTTCTTTTTTTCAATGACTCCAATTCTGCAGGGCTTGCAGAAAGCTGGCGTGGGCATTATACCAGTTCCCTGATCTATCTTTCCCTTTCCAGCAGCGTAGGCGGTGCTTATATAAATGGACGGACTTTATACACAGGGGATCACAACCGGGGATGTGAATTTGGTCACATGGCCCTTATCCCTCATGGTAAGAAATGTTACTGTGGCAGTTATGGCTGTCTTGACGCTTATTGTACAGCAAACGCCCTTACAGATTTTACAGATGGGAATTTAAAAGAATTTTTTGATATCCTGAAAACAGGTAATAATCAGGGAATCAGAAATGTTTTCGACAGCTACCTGGACTATCTGGCTATTGCCGTAAATAATCTTAGAATGTGCTTTGACTGTAATATTATCCTTGGTGGTAATGTAGGTGCTTATATGGCTGATTACCTGGATCTGTTCCGCAAAAAAGCCATAAAGCTGAATCCTTTTGAAAATGATGGAAGCTTTATCCATGCCTGCCATTATCGTACAGAAGCATCAGCTGTAGGCGCAGCCATTTATTATATTGACCAGTTTGTAAAAAACTTCCCATATGAAATGTAACACTGGTATCCTATAAAGCAAAAAAACTGCAGATACACATGATCTGCAGTTCTCGTATAGTAG
>NZ_JBFKZO010000014.1:23955-92600 GCF_040929965.1 Blautia sp. 1033sp1_1033st1_G9_1033SCRN_220408
GCGAGAGGGGGATTTGAACCCTCGACACCACGGGTATGAACCGTGTGCTCTAGCCAACTGAGCTATCTCGCCATATAAAATTGTTGGTGAATCACAAGTAGCGAGAGGGGGATTTGAACCCTCGACACCACGGGTATGAACCGTGTGCTCTAGCCAACTGAGCTATCTCGCCATATATTCATAAGTATGGGGCCTATAGGGCTCGAACCTATGACCCTCTGCTTGTAAGGCAGATGCTCTCCCAGCTGAGCTAAGACCCCATGTATCAAGCTGTAAAAAAGTATTCATCCCTGTCACAACTTGCTTTGCTATTATACTATCATATCCGTCACTTTGTCAACAACTTTTTTAAATTTTTTGAGTTTTTAAAATAATAAAAAAAATATAATTTTTCCAAAAAACCATTTGACAACCATTCATTTATATGGTAATATATGTCTTGTCCTTGAGACAAACAATAACAAATGCGATAGTGGCGTAGTTGGTAACGCGCGACCTTGCCAAGGTCGAGACCGCGGGTTCGAGCCCCGTCTATCGCTCTTGATGCCGGAAGATTTTTCTTCCGGTTTTTTTTGTTTAGAATCTTCCAGTCAATTGCTGCATCCTGCGGAGCGTTTTTATACAAAGAAACATTATGGAGTAATTTCCTGTTACATAAAATAACAGCAAAACTTCCTGCTATACGCTAAGAAGTCCTGCTGTCTTATTACTATATTTATAGCTCTGCTTTCTTTAAAATCAATTAATGGTGGAACAGACGGATTCCGGTAAATGCCATAACCATTCCATAGCTGTCACAGGTAGCGATCACATCTGCATCTCTTACAGATCCACCAGGCTGTGCAATATACTTCACACCACTTTTATGTGCACGCTCAATATTGTCGCTGAATGGGAAGAATGCATCAGAACCAAGTGTTACATCTGTCATCTGATCCAGCCATGCACGTTTCTCCTGGACTGTAAAAATCTCCGGTTTCTGTGTAAAGGTTTTCTCCCACTTACCGTCAGCCAGAACATCCATGTATTCCTCACCAATATACACATCAATGGCATTGTCTCGTTCTGCTCTTGAAATCTCCTTTTTAAAAGGCAGGTTCAGCACCTTCGGACTCTGACGAAGGAACCAGTTATCAGCCTTCTGTCCTGCCAGTCTTGTACAATGCACACGGGACTGCTGTCCTGCACCAACACCAATAGCCTGTCCGTCTTTTACGTAGCATACAGAATTGGACTGAGTATACTTCAAGACGATAAGAGCCACTTTCATATCTCTTTTTGCTTCTTCTGAAAGATCTTTCTTAGCAGTCACAATATTGGAGATCAGCTGATCATCAATAGCCAGCTCCTGTCTTCCCTGTTCAAAAGTAACACCATATACCTGCTTATGTTCTACAGGTGCAGGCACAAAGTCCGGATCGATCTGGATCACATTGTAGTTGCCTTTTTTCTTCTGCTGAAGGATCTCCAATGCCTCCTGTGTATATCCAGGTGCGATCACACCGTCAGATACCTCTCTCTTGATCAAAAGGGCTGTATCTTTATCACACACATCAGAAAGGGAAATGAAATCTCCAAAGGATGACATACGGTCTGCACCTCTTGCTCTTGCATATGCACATGCCAGCGGTGAAAAGTTCTTCCAATCCATATCCTCTACCCAGTAGATCTTTGCAAGAGTCTCTGTCAGCGGAAGGCCAATGGAAGCCCCTGCAGGTGAAACATGCTTGAAAGATGTGGCAGCCGGGAGACCGGTAGCTTTCTTCAGATCGCGTACCAGCTGCCATCCGTTAAATGCATCCAGAAAATTAATGTATCCAGGTCTTCCTGAAAGAACCTTGATTGGAAGTTCTGATCCATCCTCCATGTAAATCCTGGAAGGTTTCTGATTTGGGTTGCATCCATATTTTAACTCTAATTCTTTCATTATTGTCTCCTCCTTCTTCTGATTACTGATTCTTGTTTACGATCTTTGATACATAACTGCCTGTTGCAATATCAATGTACCTTACAAACAGAGATACTTTGTTGTCAGGATTCAGGCTGTTCCACAACAACTCTGCAAATGCATCCATATCATCCGGGATGGCTACCAGCTTAGGCTCTCCTTCGAAGCTTGGAAGCGGATTCCCGTCGCACTTGTATGTGTGGATAAAATGTCCTTCTCCTGCTTTTGCATTTGAATAGGCAAAGGTATATCTGTTGCAAGAAGATGGATCCCCATTATTGCTTTTCAAAATAGACATTGCATAGCTGTAGGAACCATTTTCCACATGCATAACACCGGAAATACGAGGCGTATAGTTTGGTCCATCTGGCTCAAATTCTCTGCTGCGAAGGGACTGTTCAAATGTAAGCTGATGATCCATTCCCTCATAGATGGTGTCTGTCTGATCACCATTTGTAACAATCGTCTTATTGCCCAGAACACGTACCGGAGCATAAATGATCAAACTTGGATCAACCAGTTTGGAAGGGTCAAAGGCCTGTGTACGGATCCCCTCTCCTTCTTCTACAAAAATACGGTTTCTGCTGTTTTCACTTCTGCCCATGATAAAATATGCTGTTACAGCCTTGGTTCCATCTGCAGACCGTCCGATCACGATCCCTCTGCCAGGATAAGAATTTTCTTTCAGTTCTTTTTCCAGTGACAACATTTCCATAATCTTTGCTCCTTTGCTTTACCTTTTCTCTTTTTTGTGTACAAAAAACCTGGGAAGCCCTCTTACCAGGCTGCCCAGGCGGTCGACATTTTCATATACTGCACTCCCTGTAGGTTTGCCCTACGATCCGCCAGTTGTGCAGCTCTTTTTTACTATACAATAGATTTTTCTTATTTGCAAGCCCCCAAAAATATTTGGTGTTGAAAAACCTATTCACTTCAAGATTCACAGACACTCTACTGCAAGGCTTTATCTCAGTCGAGAAGACTCCCACATCTTTCAGGTGGTAAGTAACAGCAAGTTCGTCTCAGTGGGAGTCCAATCTCCGACTGAGATAAACGCTCCGCGAGGATGCGCAGTGATTCTGTAAAGAATATGTCAGCTTACGCTGACCAGAATCACGCGCCAAGTCTCGCGGCTACTCGACTTGAACCGCCTGAATGCGAGCCTGTATATCAGCCTTCATCTGCTCCCAGGCCTGAGGATTATCCACATAATATTTAGGGCATTCTTTCC
Source organism: Blautia sp. 1033sp1_1033st1_G9_1033SCRN_220408 (assembly GCF_040929965.1). Lineage (NCBI taxonomy): Bacteria > Bacillati > Bacillota > Clostridia > Lachnospirales > Lachnospiraceae > Blautia > Blautia sp. 1033sp1_1033st1_G9_1033SCRN_220408. The sequence continues at coordinate 27,135 of NZ_JBFKZO010000014.1, forward strand.
CTGTTACATCATAATGCCGGATCACTGCCTCCTGATCCAGTCCAAAACGCACACAAAGCCAGGCTGCCAGTTTTACGCAAGATTCATAAGTGGTATCATTAAACTTCCCGGTCTCGTCTGGATGGCAGCACTCAATAGACAAAGTGTCTACGTTCCTGGAATTGGTGGCATAGGACATCTCAGAAGATGGAATACACTGGATCACCTCGCCCTCCAGTCCAATCACGAAATGGCTGCTTACCTTTGTCTCATGGGTCCAGGACAGATTCTCAAAATAATCCCTGTTGTCCTGTGCAGAGGCTCCCGGATTCGCTGTATAATGAATGGCAATATAATTAACCTGTGCAATGGGCAGCTGCGGCCTGGAATACTCATTAGGGGTAAGCAGCTGCACATCAATATACGGTGCTCCCTGTTCCTGCCACTGCTGAGGGCCATCGGAAGTACCCTCTACACTGGATGCATTCTGACTGGTCATTTCCTCTGACTGATCTGCTGTATACTTTCTGTTGATCAGCCAGATCATGCAGACAAGGATCAGCAGCAAAAGGCTGCACGCAAGGATCAGCCGCCGGTTACGCTGCCGTATCCGCTGCCTTTTTCCAGGTATTGTTCTTTTCTCTTTATGTAAATCAGGCCGCCTTGGAAAAGACGGCCTGGGAGATTTATCTGTCATATTTATTTATCATCTACACTGTAGTTCGGTGCTTCTTTTGTAATGTGGATATCATGAGGATGAGACTCTTTCAGAGATGCAGCGGAGATCTTAACAAATCTGCCGGTTGTCTTCAGTATCTCAATATTCTCGGCGCCACAGTATCCCATACCTGAACGAAGACCGCCCATTAACTGGAATACAGTATCCTCCAAATGGCCCTTGTATGCTACACGGCCCTCAACACCTTCAGGAACAAGCTTCTTGGCATTCTCCTGGAAATAACGATCCTTGCTGCCGTTCTCCATAGCTGCAATAGATCCCATACCACGATATACCTTGTACTTTCTTCCCTGATATAATTCAAATGTTCCCGGACTCTCATCGCATCCTGCGAACATGCTTCCCATCATACACACATTAGCACCTGCTGCGATCGCCTTAGTAATATCACCGGAATACTTAATACCACCATCTGCAATGATAGGGATATCATAACGGCTTGCCACTTCGTAACAGTCCATAACTGCTGTGATCTGTGGAACACCAATACCGGCAACCACACGGGTAGTACAAATAGATCCAGGTCCGATACCAACTTTAACAGCATCCACTCCTGCATCGATCAGAGCCTTTGTAGCTGCTCCTGTAGCTACATTCCCTGCGATCACCTGAAGCTCCGGATATGCTGCCTTGATCTCCCGAACAGCACGGAGGATATTCTCAGAATGGCCGTGGGCTGAATCGATCACGATCACATCTACGTTAGCTGCAACCAGTGCCTCTACACGTGCAAGTACATTAGCTGTAATACCTACAGCTGCACCACAGAGCAGACGTCCCTGGGAATCCTTCGCTGCCAGCGGATATTTGATCTGCTTCTCAATATCCTTAATAGTGATCAGTCCCTTTAAGTTGAAGTCATCATCAACGATGGGAAGCTTCTCTTTACGGGACTTGGCAAGAATCTTCTTTGCATCTTCAAGAGTGATCCCTTCTTTTGCAGTGATCAGTCCTTCAGAAGTCATGCATTCTTTAATCTTCTTGGAAAAGTCTGTCTCAAACTTAAGGTCACGGTTGGTAATGATACCTACCAACTTTCTGCCTTCTGTGATCGGAACACCTGAAATACGGAATTTTGCCATCAGGTCGTTGGCATCCTTCAATGTGTGCTCTGGGGACAAATAGAATGGGTCTGTGATAACGCCGTTCTCGGAACGCTTAACTTTATCTACCTCATCAGCCTGCGCCTCGATAGACATATTCTTGTGAATAATACCAATACCACCCTGTCTGGCCATGGCAATCGCCATTCTGTGCTCTGTAACGGTATCCATACCTGCACTCATCAGCGGTATGTTTAATTTTACTTTCTTGGTCAGATACGTGGTTACATCAACCTGATTCGGAATTACCTTTGAATACGCCGGAACTAAAAGAACATCGTCAAATGTAATGCCCTCTCCAATGATAGTACCCATTGCATTTCCTCCCTTGTTAAATGTTTTGTGTTTTATTTTTTATGTATTGTTCCATAGTTTAGCAAAAAAAATAATCAGTGTCAATACCGGGTTAGCCTGAAAAATTCTTAGCATGACACACTGGGTCAGGCCGGAAAAACCTTGCCATGACACACTGGGTCAGGCCAAAAAGACCTTGTCACAACCTGTTTACTCAGTCCAGAAAGACCTTGCTTGGCGCACTGCTCCGAATCGCCTGGATCATCTTCTCATCCGGCTCCAGGATCACTTTGCAGGACTCTCCATTATCTCTGATGATCATGGCAAAACGCTTGTGCTCTGCATTTCCAGAAGAAAAATCGTACACCTTCATCTTCTGGTTATTGTTGTAATAATCCATCCTGTGGGAGGTAAGGGGAGCTACCAGATCTGCATTCTTAATATCCAGATTTTTAACTCTTTTTCTCTTGGATTTGGCCATGATCTTGTCAATGTCCAGTTCACCGTTCACATAAAGATACTCGTACTCCAGGTCAGTCCTTGGAAACAGTATAAAATACCCTGCCAGACCAAGAACCAGTGCCAGAAGCAGAGCAATTGGTGTGATAAACAAACCTGCCACAACAAAAAGTGCAGTAAATCCTATCACTGCGATCCGGACTGCAGAATCCGCTGCTGTGCGCTCTTTCTTTACCAGATGCTCCTGATATAAGTCACTCATAACATCTTCTCCTATTTCTTTTTTTGTTTTTAATTTTTGTAATTGTCAGAAAGTTCAATTCAAGTCGAGCAGTGCTTCCAGTACATCTTCTACTATTCCTGACATTTTTTTCAGTATATCACAAAACAGGGCCAGCGTCTATGACGCCGACCCCAATTTATACTTTCTTTATGATGTACCTCTTTATAATGTGGCTGGGATTACATCATACCCATTCCCTGTCCGCCAGCCGGTACTGCCGGTGCATCTTCTTTGATGTTTGCAACAACAGACTCTGTTGTAAGCAGTGTAGATGCAACGCTTGTAGCGTTCTGAAGGGCACTTCTGGTAACTTTTGCAGGATCAAGGATACCTGCGCTAACCATATCCACATATTTCTCATTCAGAGCATCAAAACCAATTCCTGGCTCAGACTCTTTTACTTTATTGATGATCACGGATCCCTCAAGTCCTGCATTTGCAGAAATACGGAACAGAGGAGCCTCCAGTGCTTTCAGGATGATGTTGGCACCGGTCTTCTCATCTCCCTCAAGAGATGCAGCCAGCTCACCAACCTCTTTGGTAGCATGGATGTAAGCAGAACCGCCACCTGCGATAATGCCTTCCTCAACAGCTGCTCTTGTAGCTGCCAGAGCATCTTCCATACGAAGTTTTGCTTCTTTCATCTCTGTCTCAGTTGCAGCACCAACACGGATCACAGCTACACCGCCAGACAGTTTTGCAAGTCTTTCCTGAAGCTTCTCTCTGTCGAAATCAGATTTTGTCTCCTCAATCTGAGCACGGATCTGTGCAACACGGTTTGCAATATCTTCTTTCTTTCCAAGACCGTCAACGATAACGGTATTCTCTTTTGCAACTTTAACGGATTTTGCACGGCCTAACTGAGCCATTGTAGCATCCTTCAGTTCCAGACCAACCTCATCAGAGATCACTGTACCGCCTGTAAGGATTGCAATATCCTGAAGCATTTCTTTTCTTCTGTCACCATAGCCAGGAGCTTTAACAGCCACTACCTGGAAGGTTCCTCTTAATTTGTTTACGATCAGAGTAGTAAGAGCCTCACCCTCAACATCCTCTGCAATGATCAGAAGCTTTGCTCCAGCCTGAACGATCTGCTCCAGAAGCGGAAGAACTTCCTGGATATTGCTGATCTTCTTATCTGTGATCAGGATATATGGATCTTCCAGTGTTGCTTCCATTTTCTCCATATCTGTGGACATATATGCTGAAATATATCCACGGTCAAACTGCATACCTTCTACCAGGTCAAGCTCTGTATGCATAGTCTTGGATTCTTCTACAGTGATAACACCATCATTGGAAACCTTCTCCATAGCATCAGCTACCAGCTTACCAACCTCTTCATCACTTGCAGAAATTGCTGCTACATTTGCGATCTGGGATTTACCGCTTACTTTCTGGCTCATCTTCTTGATTGCTTCTACAGCAACATCTGTAGCTTTCTTCATACCTTTTCTCATAATGATCGGGTTTGCACCTGCTGCCAGGTTTCTCATTCCCTCATGTACCATTGCCTGAGCAAGTACTGTAGCAGTTGTAGTACCATCACCTGCAACATCGTTGGTTTTGGATGCTACTTCTTTAATCAGCTGTGCACCCATATTTTCAAATGCATCCTCAAGCTCGATTTCTTTCGCAATGGTAACACCATCGTTAGTGATCAGCGGAGCGCCAAACTGTTTATCAAGAACTACGTTTCTTCCTTTCGGTCCAAGTGTTACTCTTACTGCATCAGCTAATTTATTCACACCAGCTTCAAGTGCTGCTCTGGCTTCTGCGCCATATTTAATCTCTTTTGCCATGATCATCAATCCTCCTGTTTTTATTTAATAACAGCTAAAATATCGCCCTGTTTTACAACAATATATTCTTCGTTTTCAAGTTTCACTTCTGTTCCTGCATATTTGGAGTAGATAACCTTATCTCCTACAGCAACTTCCATTTTTACTTCTTTGCCATCAACAACGCCGCCAGGACCTACAGCAATAACCTCTGCCTGCTGTGGTTTTTCCTGTGCCTGACCAGGAAGAACAATACCGGACTTTGTAGTTTCTTCTGCTTCTAACTGTTTTAATACAACCCTGTCACCTAATGGTACTAACTTCATGATTTATGTCCTCCTTTATTATTGCAATGCTCTTCATTTCTAATTTGCTAGCACTCAATTAATATGAGTGCTAATCACTGTCCCTATATTATTGAATTTATCGCTTTTCTGCAACTCTTTTCACGCTTATAGATTACAGTGTATTCTTTTAAAATCTTATTTATTCTTTATTTTTCTCTTGTTTTCTAATTTTTTTATTTTTATAAAAAAATGATGTAAATATAGCAGCAAAAGAAACAGCCAGCAAGCCAAGCCAGAATCCTACAGGTACAGTATACACAAAGCCCATCATTGCGATGCATTTTTAGCAATAAGAACCTTACGGAATAATTTCCTGATTACGGAACAAAGCGAACAAGTCCGCTTCAAACTCCCTGTATCCCTCAATCTTTGAGGGACTTGTTACGCTTTGCGCGCCAGATGCAGTCTGCTTTAGCAGACATATTCCTCATGCATCTGGTCGCATCCTCGCGGAGCGTTTTTATGTAATAGGAACATTACGGAGTAATTTCCTATTACATAAAAAAGACTGCTGCAATCTCTGCAACAGCCTTCTGATCATCTGATATCCCAGCCCTGTTCAGGCTTTCTTGTTATTCTTCTGGGCTTTGATCTCCTCCAGTTCATCGAAGATCACTTCATTCAAAACCTTAATATAAGTTCCCTTCATACCTGAAGAACGTGATTCGATCACACCTGCACTTTCAAATTTGCGAAGTGCATTCACAATAACGGAACGGGTGATCCCTACTCTGTCAGCAATCTTGCTGGCAACCAGTATCCCCTCATCCCCATTCAGTTCATCAAAGATATGGATGATGGCTTCCAATTCCGAAAATGATAAAGTATTAAAAGCAGACTTCACAACCTGCTTCTTACGGTCTTCCTCCGCATTCTCTTCATGCACCGCCCGCATCATCTCCAGCCCTACAACAGTAGTGCCGTATTCGCTGACAATAATATCTTCTATATCATATGGACGGTCCTTACGGTACATAAATACCGTGCCAAGTCTCTCACCTGCAATGTCAATGGGATTGATAATCCCCTGGTAGCTTGCAGATACATGCTCAAACCCAAGCGTCTGGAGATTTACATTTTCTTTGGTAGACAGAACGCCCAGAAACCTTTCATTCAACATTCCATCCACATAGCCGCCAACTTTATCTTCAATCAGTTCTGTGATTTCCTCAACTCCAGGACATAAGCTTATACCTAATACCTTACCCTTCTTACTAAGTACAAGAATGTTGGAGCTTAGAGTCTCCATCAGAACCTGGCAGATATCATTAAATACCACCTTGCTGGAGTTGCTGTTGTGAAGAAGCTTGTTAATCTTCCTTGTTCTATCCAGTAACTGAACGCTCATATTGTCCTCCTTTCACTTCTTTTATGAAGCAATCCTGTAATCTGATATAATCATACTACACGTTTTGCAGGATATTTACAAGACATTTTTTACTATTTTTTTATTTTACCCGATTTTTCAGGAAATATATCTTATTAATAAATATTGACTGAAAAAAGCATTATTTATCCTCATCATCGGTTGTTTTCTGTTCCACATATCCACAGGTTTCCTGGCTGCATACCAGTTTATTGCCTTTTTCCACCATATAATTACCGCATTTTGGGCATTTCTTCTTAGACGGCTTCTGCCAGGACATAAAATCACATTCCGGATTGTTCTCACAGCCGTAATATTTTCTGCCCTTTTTGGTCTTTTTCAGCACAACCTCACCGCCGCACTTAGGACACTGTACACCAATCTTTTCATAATATGGCTTAGTGTTTCTGCACTCCGGGAATCCAGGGCATGCAAGAAATCTGCCATGGGGACCATATTTGATCACCATATGACGTCCGCAGTTATCGCAGATCACATCTGTAACTTCGTCCTGGATATCTACTTTTTCCAGTTCCTTCTGTGCAGCATCCACATCTGCTTTCAGATCCGGATAGAAATTACGGACAACTGTCTTCCACTGTACTGTCCCTGCTTCCACGCAGTCCAGAAGACCTTCCATGGTAGCTGTAAAATTCACATCTACAATACTTGGAAATGCCTGTTTCATAATATTATTTACAACTTCACCCAGTTCGGTTACATAAAGGTTCTTCTGCTCTTTTGACACATACCTTCTGCTGATAATCGTGGTAATGGTAGGCGCATAAGTACTTGGGCGTCCGATTCCCAGTTCTTCCATGGTTTTTACAAGGGAAGCCTCTGTATAATGAGCCGGCGGCTGTGTAAAATGCTGCTGTGGCTTTAATTCCTTTAAGGAAAGCTTCATGCCCTTTTCCAGACTTTGGCTTAATACATTGCCCTTCTTCTCATCATCTTCCTGGGTGTATACACACATAAAACCGTCAAAGGCCACCTTGGAAGCTGCAACTGTGAAGGTATATTCCCCTGCCCGGATCTTCACAGATGTGGTCTCATACTTGGCTGCTGCCATCCGGCTGGCTGCAAAGCGTTTCCAGATCAGCTGATAAAGCCTGAACTGATCTCTTGAAAGGGAGTCCTTGATCATCTGAGGAGTCCTGCTGATATCTGTAGGACGGATCGCTTCATGGGCATCCTGGATCTTCTGTCCCTTTTTCACTGCTTTTTCGAAATGGGAAACATACTGCTCACCATAATTGTCTCCAATATAAGCTCTTGCAGCACTGTCAGCTTCCTCAGAGATCCTGGTAGAATCTGTACGCAGATAGGTGATCACACCTACTGTGCCGCTGCCCTTGATATCCACGCCTTCATACAGCTGCTGTGCCAGACGCATGGTCTTCTGTGTAGAAAAATTCAATGTTTTGGCAGCCTCCTGCTGAAGAGTACTGGTAGTAAAAGGAAGTGGCGCATTCTTGGTGCGTTCTCCTTTCTTTACCTCGGAAATCTCATACTCCTGCCCCTCCAGAGCCTTCAGTACCTGGTCCATCTCCTGCTTATTATGGATCTCCATCCGCTTGTCTGTGCCGTAGAATCTGGCTTCCAGTGGCTTTTTCTCTCCATTTACAATGAAGTCTCCGTCCAGGCTCCAGTATTCTTCCGGAATAAAAGAATTGATCTCATCCTCTCTGTCGCAGATGATACGTAAAGCTACAGACTGTACCCTTCCTGCACTTAAGCCTCTCTTCACCTTTACCCATAAAAGAGGACTGATGGTATAACCCACCATACGATCCAGCATACGCCTTGCCTGCTGTGCGTCCACCAGGTTCAGATTTAGTTCTCTTGGATGCTTCAACGAATCCTTTACTGCAGTCTTTGTGATCTCATTAAAGGTGATCCTGTGCATTTTCTTTGGATCCTCTTTCAGAGCCTGTGATAAATGCCAGGAAATAGCCTCTCCCTCACGGTCAGGGTCCGTTGCAAGATAGATCTTATCTGCTTTCTTCGCTGCCTTACGAAGTTTGGCAAGCAATTCTCCCTTTCCACGGATGGTTATATATTTCGGTTCAAAATCATTATCCACATCAATGCCAAACTGACTCTTTGGGAAATCCCGTACATGTCCGTTTGATGCCTCTACTTCATAATTTGCCCCCAAAAACTTCTTAATTGTCTTTACCTTTGCAGGTGACTCAACTATCACCAGATACTTTGCCATGATAACTCTCCTAAGCTAAATCATAATGTAGTCACATGTTACTTACATCTAACATAATGCTGTCTGCCCACCTCACTGGCAAGCCCCAATACCTGAAGCTGCATCAGCAGCCCGCTTGTTTTTCCTGCTGAAAATCCTGTTTTTTGAATAAAATAATCCAGGTTTTCAGGTCGTAAATCGAGACAACTATACACCAATTCCAAATCTCTTGCAAGTCCTAAGTTCTTTTTTTCTCCTGCTGTCTCCTTCTTTTCAGGAAAAATCCCCCATTCCCCAAGCAGGATTTCCGGACACCAGGCAATGCCTGCCCCATCAAAAATCAGCTGATTACAGCCCTGTGAAAGAATCTGATCCACCTGTCCCGGAAGGGCATACACTGCCTTTCCCTGATCAAGAGCAAAGCCTGCAGTGATCAAAGATCCGCTTCGTTCTCTGGCTTCCACGATCAGCACCACATCTGCCAGGGCACTGATGATCCTGTTTCGTGCAGGAAAATGTCCTGCCTTTGGCGGCATCCCGGGAGGAAATTCACTGATGATCCCTCCTCCGGTTTCCAGGATCTGATTGTAAAGCTTCCGGTTGGCTGCAGGATAACACACATCCACGCCGCTGCCCAGCACTGCATAAGTTGGCCTTTGTGCCTCCAATGCGCCCAAATGTCCCTGAGTATCGATTCCCAATGCCATACCGCTTATCACCTGGATCCCGTATTCTGCCAGTACCTTTGCATAACAATGAGCCTGCCTTTTTCCATAGGCGCTGCACATTCTGGCCCCTACCACAGCTGCTGTGGGTGCATTGTCTTCCGGCAGATTTCCTATTACATAAAGTTCTTTTGGCATACCTGACAGCTTCTTAAGACGCTTGGGATATTCCTTACTGTTTATGGTGATCTTTCTTATTTCTGTTTGTTTTCCTTCCATATAAAATACCTCACTGTTTCTTCATTTATACCCAGTATTTTTTGTCAAATGCACGATAGGATAAAGCCTGCGAAATGTGGGAAACATGTATCTTATCCTCCTGCTCCATATCCGCAATGGTTCTGGCCACTTTCAGTATTCTGTGATACGCTCTGCCACTAAGTTCCATTTTTCGGAATGCCTGTTCAAGAAGCCTGTTTCCTTCTTCTGTAACCCCGCAGTATTTCTGGATCTGTCTGCCGGAAAGCTCTCCGTTAAAGCATATGTTTTCCTTTTGATATCTTTCCAGCTGGATCTGCCTGGTTCGCTCTACTCTTTCCCGGATCGTATCAGAGGATTCTCCTTCCGGCGCGCCATTCATCTGCTGAAAAGATACAGGCGATACCTCCGTACAAAGATCGATCCGGTCAAGCAAAGGATTGCTGATCTTCCCCAGATAGTGACTCACTTCTCCAGGAGTGCAGCGGCACCTGTTCATATCCGGAAAAAAGCCACATGGACAAGGGTTCATGGCTGCTGCCAGCATAAAGCCTGCCGGAAATGTAAAGGTCCCGCTGGCTCTTGAAAGCTGGATCACTTTATCTTCCATGGGCTGCCGCAGGATTTCCAGGCTTCTCCTTGAAAATTCCGGCATTTCATCAAGAAAAAGCACACCTCTGTGTGCCAGGGTCACCTCTCCTGGACCAGGAATCCTGCCTCCTCCTGCCATTGCCTGGGCAGAACTGGTATGGTGAGGACTTCGATAAGGTCTTTGACAGATCAACGGACTGTCAGCAGACAACAATCCAGCAATACTGTAGATCCTGGTCAGCTCCAGGCTTTCTTCAAAAGTAAGCTGTGGCATAATGGTGGGAAGCCGCTTTGCCAACATAGTTTTGCCGGCTCCAGGAGGGCCGATAAACAGAATATTGTGAAATCCGCTCACTGCGATCTCACAGGCTCTTTTGGCTCCTTCCTGACCATGGATATCCAGAAAATCCACCCTGGTCTTGCACTCATTTTCTGTTTCTTTAGGGCTTGGTCTGTCAGGATTTTCTTTATGAAAATCTTCCGGATTTTTCAGATATCGGATCAGTTCTTTCAGATCCTTTACACCGATCACTGGCATATCTTTTACAAGCCTGGCCTCCTGAAGATTACCATAGGGAACCATACAATATCTGCACTTTAATTCCCTTGCTTTGATCACTCTGGCAAGAATACCCGGCACAGGATAAATCTCTCCGTTCAGGCTGATCTCCCCGGCAAGCATCACGCCTTCAAGCAGGCTTGGATGAAGGATCCCTGCCGCAGATAAAACAGCTGCAGCTACAGGTATATCAAATCCTGCCCCTTCTTTTTTGATATCTGCCGGTACAAAGTTCACGGTTACTCTTTTAGGTGGCAGACTGATCCCATTATTGCGGAGAGCAGTACGGACCCGGTCCTGAGCCTCTTTTACCTGAGCTGACGGATACCCCACCATTGTGAAGGATGGAAGACCGTCACTTACATCTGCTTCCACCTGAATGGGACACACTTCCATTCCTAAAATACTGGCTGACAATACACTTGCAAACATGATTTCCTTTCTGCAAAAAGCGCTGCCCCGACCTGTGTTTTTGCCTTTTTTAAAATAAAATTCTCATGGATTTTTGTAGATGATTTTCAGAATACTGCACATGAATTCCAGACTGTTTTTGAACAGATAGATAGATTTTAGTATAGCCCATTATGCTCCTATTTGCAATAGTTTAATTGGTTCTGTTTTATACTGCGAATAGACGTTTTCATAGAAATACAAAAGAAAAAAATCGGAAAGGAGAAATACTGTATGAGATTTCAGCGCATTCAGGATCTGCGTACGGATGCTGACCTTTCTCAGAAACAAATCAGCGAAATCCTGCATATCAGCCAGCGATCCTATTCCCATTATGAAACAGGATCCAGGAATATACCAATTGAAATGCTCATCCGACTTGCAAACTATTATAATACAAGCATTGATTATCTGGTTGGCCGTACCGATAACAAAAAGCTGTATCACTAAAAAACATGCATTGTATGCTTCCCGGAAGCTAATCCAGCTCCTAGGCACACACAATGCATGTTTTGTTTTAGTTTTATGGAACAATTATTCTACACCATTCCAGCAATAAGTGCAAAGCTTACATGGCTCAATATCAATGGATGCTTCCAGATCATCCAGACGATGGTACTTCAGGGAAGTGAAATTCAGTTCTTTACGAATCTCTTCCAGCATTTCCTTATAGTTCTGTGAATCCGGATTTGCATAATCTGCAAGCACTTTCGGATCCACATGATCCCCTTCTCTTTTTGCCACGATCCGCCTTGTGATCAGATCCATTTCTGATTTGGATCTGGAGAAATTCAGATACTTGCAGCCATAGAGCAATGGCGGACATGCAGGACGGATATGCACCTCTCTTGCCCCATTATTATAAAGAAATTCTGTAGTTTCACGAAGCTGTGTACCACGAACGATGGAATCATCAATCATCAGCAGGCTTTTCCCTTTGATCAGCTTATGTACAGGGATCAGTTTCATCCTGGCGATCAGATTACGCTGGCTTTGCTGAGTAGGCATAAAAGAACGGGGCCAGGTTGGTGTATATTTAATAAATGGTCGTGCAAAAGGCACTCCGGAACGATTGGCATATCCAATGGCATGGGCAATACCTGAATCCGGCACACCTGCTACAATATCCGGTGAAATCTCCCCTGCATCTCTGCCTGCCAGAATGTCTCCGCATTTGTACCGCATTTCTTCTACATTGACTCCTTCATAGGTAGAAGTTGGATACCCATAATATACCCAGAGGAAAGAGCAGATGCGCATTTTATCCCCTGGCTTTTGCAGCACTTCCACCCCTTCAGGTGTAAGGAAATCTACCTCGCCCGGGCCTAATTCCTTATAATCTTCATAACCCAGATTAATGTACGCATGGCTTTCAAAAGAAGCACAGCAGGCTCCTTCTTTCCTGCCGATCACTAAAGGTGTCCTTCCCAGACGGTCACGGGCTGCATACAGTCCTTCCGGTGTCAGGATCAGCATAGTCATAGATCCCTGGATCACTTCCTGTGCATAGCGGATCCCGTCCAGGATACTGCCCTTCTGATTAATCAGAACTGCCACCATTTCCGTAGGATTTACGCTGCCTCCGCTCATCTCAAGGAAATGTGAGCATCCGTTTTTGAAACAGTTCTGTACCAGTTCCTCCAGATTGTTGATCTTACCAACTGTGGTGATGGCAAAATTCCCCAGGTGGGAACGTACAAGCAAAGGCTGAGGCTCATTATCAGAAATACAGCCGATTCCTACATTTCCGTGCAGTTCCTCCACATCCCGATCAAACTTTGTCCTGAATGGTGAATTCTCGATATTATGGATTGCCCTGTTAAATCCTTCTTCTCTATCATAAACAGCCATTCCACCTCTGCGCGTTCCCAGATGTGAATGATAATCGATTCCGAAAAACAAATCCATTACACAACTGTTTTTTGAAACTACTCCAAAAATTCCACCCATTTTTTCGATTCTCCTCTGTTTTTATTTGCCCTGATGGACTTTTATATAGAAATCAATGCCTGATCCTTTAATGGTTCAGTCACTTTTTCTCTTTGATAATGCCTCTCCTGTAGGCTTCCAGAAGCCATTTTAATTCACTGATCCGCTCCTTCAGTGCCTTTCCATTGTCTGTATCCCCAACCAGGCGCCGTCTGGAAGTATAATGAACTGCCACACGGTTTGAAACAATGTCCTGTTCTCTGATCACTGCATCCTCTGCAGAAGTAAAAGGCTCATGGGCAGTCAGTGCCAGACCATAGGAATTATAGATCAGGGTATATCCGGCGATCCCCGTAACTTTCCGATAAGCTTTGGAAAAACCGCCATCGATCACGATCACCTTCCCACCACACTTCACAGGATTCTCTCCCTCTAGCTGATGCACAGGTACATGGCCGTTAATGATCCTGCCCTCTGCCCCGTCCAATCCAAATTCTTCCAAAATATGATCAACTACTTTTTCATTCTCAAGAAGGCGGTAATAAGCATTTTTATTCTCCTGATGAGTTCCCGGATCTTCTATATAGTACCGTTCAAAAGTAGTCATCTTATCTTTTCCGAAAAGCGGTGAATTAGGTGCTGCCCAGATGTACCACAGTATATCCCTGCTTTTTTCCAGTTCCTTATCGTCCAATTCATAAAAAGCCCGTCTTGCATAGGATTCCAGGGTATCATAAAGGGCTTTTCCTTTGTATATGTTCCCATAGATCTGTACTTTCTTAAAGGATCCGTCTTCATTTAATGGAATGCTTCCATGAAACAGCAGATTCCCATTATATACCCTATAAAGCCCTCCTTTGTCAAGAAGAAAACGCATATGCTGTTGAAGCTTTGCACAATTAACAAAACCGGAAGTAAGCCGTTCCATCACTGTTCGTTCTTCTTTAGTAAGCTGATAAGGATGTGTCCAGTCCACAGTGGGAAAACAATTATCCAAAAGTGGATATTCTTTTCCGTCAGGAAGTGTAACCGTTCCTTTTTCCGGATGGATCCGATGAAGCAGGAGTCGATCCTCCATATCAAAGTCCGGATGGTTCATGATCAGCTGACCCTCCAGTTTGAACTGGATCACTGCAATAGCCTTATGCATTTTCCTGCTATATTCTTTTTCCATTGCATTGTAATTAGACGGACTGGAAATCCCTGAAAAAGCTATGCAGGGATCATCCCTGTATGCTTCCATTGCAAAGGCTGCCAGCGGCATCATGTTAATCCCATAGCCATCCTCCAAAATATCCAGATTGCCATATCGGACACTATTACGGATCACAGTGGCAATACATGCCTGCTGTCCTGCAGCAGCTCCCATCCATACTACATCATGGTTCCCCCACTGGATATCCAGGGAATGGTAAGACATCAATCGGTCCATAATGAAATGGGGGCCAGGTCCTCTATCATAAATATCTCCAAGGATATGCAAATGATCCACTACCAGCCTTTGGATCAGTTCGCACAAAGCAATAATAAAGTTCTCTGCCCTGCCGATCTGAATGATGGTTTCTACAATCGCATCATAATAGGCTTCCTTGTCCAGAACCTCTGCCTTTTCAGTGATCAGTTCTTCAATCACATAAGCAAAATCTGCAGGAAGGGCTTTTCTTACTTTGGATCTTGTATATTTGGAGGCTGTTGTTTTGCATACCTCGATCAGACGGTATAAAGTGATCTTATACCAGTTTTCCATATCCTCTTCCTGTTTTTTTACCAGTTCAATCTTCTCTTTCGGATAATAAATCAGCGTTGCCAGTGATCGTTTATCCTGATTGCTTAGGGTATGGCCAAACACGTCATCCACCTTCTTACGGACTGCCCCTGAGCCATTTCTCAGCACATGGGAAAAAGCCTGGTATTCCCCATGAATATCAGAAAGAAAATGCTCTGTACCTTTCGGCAGGTTCAGAATAGACTGAAGATTGATGATCTCTGTGGATGCCTTTCCAATCGTTGGATAAAGCTCTGCAAGCCGCTGCAGATAGCGCAATTCTTCTGTGGTCATAGTCCCTCCCTACACCGCATTTTTTGAGAAATCAAACAGTGAAATCTGGTTGGACTGAGGAATATCCCCAAATAACCCCAGATCGTCCATCAGATCGATCACTGTCTTGCTTACCTTCGTCCTGTCACGGAAATCATCCTTTGACAGGAACTTTCCTTTTGCTGCTGCTTCTACAACAGCGTCTGCTGCCTTGTCCCCCAAACCGTCAATGGTATCCAGCGCAGGCATCAGCTTCTGATCCATGATCTGGAACCTGTGGGCCTTTGCCTTGTAAAGGTCAATAGGAACAAAGTCAAATCCTCTTGCATACATCTCCTGTACGATCCTCATATCCTTCAGGGTTGCCTGCTCCTTCTGGGTAGCCAGATCCCCTTTCTTACGGATCTCTGCCATATAGTATTCCAGTCTTTCTTTACCCATACACATCAGTTCATAGGAAAATGATGTGGCACGGATACTGAAGTAAGCTGCATAGTAAGCCAGTGGCTGGAAAACCTTAAACCAGGCAATACGGTAAGCCATCATAACGTAGGCTGCTGCATGGGCTTTTGGGAACATGTACTTAATCTTCTTACAGGACCAGATATACCAGTCCGGAACCCCGTGCTCTTTCATGGTTGTGATCCATTCATCACGCAGGCCTTTTCCTTTACGTACACTTTCCATGATGGTAAATGCCAGACCGCTTTCCACACCCTGTCCGATCAGATAGATCATAATATCATCCCTGGTACAGATAGCAGTGGAAATAGTGGCCTTTCCTTCTTCGATCAAGGTCTGTGCATTGCCAAGCCACACATCCGTTCCGTGAGATAGCCCTGCAATACGGACAAGATCAGAGAAATACTTTGGTTTTGTATCAATCAGCATCTGCATGGCAAAGTCTGTACCAAACTCAGGAATACCCAGACATCCCAGCTTACAGCCTCCGATATCCTCTGGCTTGATCTTCAATGCCTCTGTGCTGGCAAACAAAGACATCACTGCCTTGTCATCCAGCGGAACCTTCCTGGCAGAAAGACCTGTCAGATCCTCCAGCATACGGATCATGGTAGGATCATCATGCCCCAGTATATCTAGCTTCAGAAGGTTACCGTCAATAGAGTGATAATCAAAATGAGTGGTGATAAAACCACTGCTGGAATCATTTGCCGGATACTGTACAGGTGTAAATTTCTCAATCTCCTCGCCTTTTGGAAGAACAATGATTCCTCCAGGATGCTGTCCTGTGGTACGGCGTACTCCGGTACAGCCCTGCACGATCCTATTGATCTCACAGTACCGCTTATGCTGGCCTCGCTCTTCAAAATAATTCTTTACATAACCAAACGCTGTTTTATCAGCCAGGGTACCAATGGTGCCGGCCTTAAAGGTCTGGCCTTTTCCAAAAATCACCTCTGTATATTTATGTGCATTTGTCTGATATTCACCGGAAAAGTTCAGGTCAATATCCGGCTCCTTGTCTCCCTTGAATCCAAGGAATGTTTCAAATGGAATATCAAAACCCTGTTTTGTCATCTTTGTACCACACTTAGGGCAGATCCGGTCCGGCATGTCACAGCCTGCCATTCCAGCAAATTCCTTGATTTCAGGAGAATCAAAATCACTGTATTTGCATTCCGGATTAGGGCACAGGTAATGGGGCGGCAGAGGATTGACCTCTGTGATACCGGACATAGTGGCTGCAAGCGAGGAGCCAACCGATCCACGGGAACCAACCAGATACCCATCCTCATTGGACTTCCATACCAGTTTCTGTGCAATGATATACATCACCGCATATCCATTGGAAATAATAGAATGCAGTTCTTTCTCCAGCCGATCCTCCACAATGGCAGGCAGCGTCTCCCCGTACATTTCGTGAGCTTTCTTGAAACATATATCCTTCAGATCCCTGTCGGAATTTTCAATAACAGGCGGAAATTTGTCCGGATGGATAGGGGAAATTTTCTCAATCATGTCTGCGATCTTATTGGTGTTGGTGATTACCACCTCTTCTGCCTTTTCGCTGCCAAGATAAGAAAATTCTTCCAGCATTTCCTCTGTAGTACGAAGGTACAGAGGTGCCTGATTGTCTGCGTCCTTAAAGCCATTACCAGCCATGATGATCCGTCTGTAGATCTCATCCTGAGGATCCATAAAATGCACATCACAGGTAGCCACTACCGGCTTATTAAACTGCTCTCCCAGCTTAACGATCTTCTTATTGATCTGGATCAAGTCTTCCTTAGAGTGGATGGTATCATTCTTCTCATCCTCGATCATAAACCAGTTATTTCCCAAAGGCTGGATTTCCAGGTAATCATAAAAATTCACAAGTCTTGCGATCTCCAGCTCCGGTGCATTCCGAAGCAATGCCTGGTAAAGCTCACCGGCCTCGCAGGCGCTTCCAATGAGCAGTCCATCCCTGTGTGCTTCAAATACACTTTTGGGAACTCTTGGCTTATGGTTAAAATATTTGATATGGGACTGGCTTACCAGCTTGTACAGATTGATCCTGCCTGTTTCATTACGCATAAAGATCACGGCATGATAAGTGGGCAGCTTTTTGATGGTGTCTGTAGAAACCTTTCCTTGTTCATTCAGCTGATCCACATCAAAAATATCTCTTTCTCTGCACATTTCCACAAATTTCTCGAAAATACGTGCCGTACACTCTGCATCATCCACTGCTCTGTGGTGATGATCCAGAGACACGCCAGCTGCCTTTGCCACAGTATCCAGCTTGAAACGGTTCAAGGCAGGAAGAAGGAACCTGGCCATGCCAACTGTATCCACATAAGTAAAATCATGGGCTATTCCCAGCCGGTTGCAGTTTTCAATAATAAAGCTCATATCAAAATCAGCATTATGGGCTACCATGGTAGCTCCCTCACAAAATTCCAGAAATTTTGGCAAAACTTCCTGGATCTTTGGTGCTTCCATTACCATTGCATCATTAATACTGGTAAGCTGCTCGATACGAAATGGGATAGGCACCTCCGGATTTACAAAGGTGGAAAAACGGTCTGTGATCTTTCCTCCTTCTACCAGCACTGCACCGATCTCTATGATTCTGCAGGTAAGAGGTGAAAATCCGGTAGTCTCTATATCAAAAACAACAAAACGTCCATCCAGAGTCTGACCCTTTGGATTTGTAACCATACCTTTCAAGTCATCTACCAGATAGGCCTCCATGCCATACAATACTTTAAAATCCGAATCCTTGGGTACACATCCACCCCAGCTGTCAAAACAATGATTTGCTTCAGGAAATGCCTGCACTACACCATGATCCGTAATGGCAATCGCCGGGTGTCCCCATTCATATGCCCGTTTCACCAGTGCCTTGGCCTCGGTAACACCATCCATATCACTCATCTTGGTATGACAATGCAGTTCCACCCTTTTCTGTGGTGCTGTATCCATCCTTGTGCTGCGGAAATCTCCAATCTTCTTGATCCCACTTACAGAACCAATGGTCAGCTCACTGTCAAAACGGTCAATGGTGGTAACACCTTTCAGCTTAATAAAGGCTCCCTTTTTCAAATGCTCTGTTACTTCCGGCACCTGTTCATTTCGCAGGAACATTTTTACAGTGATAGAGTCTGTAAAATCCGTCACAGGGAAGATCAGAATGGTCTTTTCATTTCGGATCTCCCTTGCCTCCACATCCATTACCTGACCACGAATGGTCACCTCTCCCACAACTTCCACAATGGATTCCAGAGGAACAGGATCATTCTCCACATCCCTTCCATAGATAACATCCGGATTTGGATCCTTGCGATAGCTTCCACGGTCGCCCCATTTACCTTTTTTCTCAAATGGCTTCTTCTCCTTAGGAGCCTGCACGGTTTTGCCTTTTGTTGTTTCACCGGATGCGGCCTTTTCCTGGCCGGAATCAGCTGTCTGTTTCTTTTCCTGGCTTTCGCTTTTTGTTTTCTCATCATCCAGTTTGGCATGGCGAAGCACATTCTCCACCTCCTGCTGGATCTGCAGGGCTGCGTTTTTACGGTATTTGCTTTCTCCTGTCTCAATAAAATCAATGTCTGCTTTCAGGTTCATACCACACCGTTCGCAGAAAACCTTATGAAAATACTCCAGCAGGATCTCACTTTTTTCCCTGGCGATCACAGAATCCGGCAGCTGCAGCTGCATCGTTTCCGCTTCCGGAAAGGTGATCTGTGCACGCTTGAACAGATTGTATTCCAGCATATTATAATTTTTAAGCTCAAGCTCCATGCTGGAACGGTAAACCTCCATAAAATTCTCAGGAGTGTACTGCTCTGACAAATAGAACCGTTCGATCAAAGTAACACCCATGACGATCCCTGGGAAGCACTGTCTCTGGATCTGCTCTTCCAACTCAAAAATATGTTTCTTATGGATCCAGCGGCTGCTTTTAATGTATACTCGCAGCTGTGTCTTTCCAGCATTACAGGATACCTTTGTGACTATTACATCCTCAAGCAGCGCCTGAAGCTCTGTCTTTAATTTCAGTCCTGGAAATACATCAAAAAAAGACTTTTCCATTATTCACTCCAATTCATTAGCTCTTCCCGAAGAACAGCCAGAAGCTGGTCCTCCGGTATCTTACGTACAACTTCTCCTTTTTTGATCAGGAGTCCAACACCATCTCCGCCTGCAATACCAATATCTGCTTCCTTGGCCTCTCCAGGGCCATTTACCACACAGCCCATAACTGCTACTTTAATATCCAGTGGAATATCCTGAACCATAGTCTCTACCTGGTTGGCAAGACCGATCAAATCAATCCTGGTACGTCCGCAGGTAGGACATGATACTACTTCCACCCCGCCTTTTCTAAGACCCAGCGTCTTCAGGATACGCTTTGCCGACTTCACTTCTTCTAAAGGTGCTCCTGTGAGAGATACACGTATCGTATCTCCTATACCCTGATATAAAATGATCCCAAGTCCGATGGCTGACTTGATATTTCCCGAATAAAGAGTACCTGCCTCTGTGATCCCCACATGCAAAGGATATCTGGTCTTTTGTACGATCAGCTCATGAGCCCTGGCGCACATCTGTACATCTGATGACTTAATACTGATCACCAGATTGTCATATCCAAGATCTTCTATGATATGCACCTTATCCAGTGCGCTTTCCACAAGCCCCTCTGCTGTCACCCCGTGGTATTTCTCTACCAGATCCTTTTCCAGGGAACCACTGTTTACGCCTACACGGATGGGGATATTCCTCTCTTTTGCCACATCTACTACTGCTTTGATCCTCTGGATGCTTCCAATATTTCCTGGGTTGATCCGGATCTTATCAGCACCGTTTTCCATAGCTGCAATGGCCAGTCTGTAATCAAAATGGATATCTGCCACCAACGGGATATGGATCTGTTTTTTGATCTCCTTTAATGCCAGTGCAGCTTCCATGGTAGGTACAGCACAACGGATAATATCACATCCTGCTTTTTCCAGGGCAAGGATCTGTGCTGTGGTTGCCTGTACATCTTCTGTCTTGGTATTGGTCATGGACTGGATCAGTATAGGATTTCCTCCACCGATCTTCCTGTTCCCAATCTGTATTACTTTTGTATGCTCTCTATATGTGCTCATTTTTATCTGCCTTTCTGAACAAAGCGGACAAGTCCGCTTCAAACTCCCAGGACCTCTCAATTTTTGATGGACCTGTTACGCTTTGTGCGTCCAGAAAGGGGCTGCTGCATATATGTGCCACAACCCCTTTCCGGATAATGAATGATTACTTACGGATCTCCAAAAGCTTGCTCTTAAGCTCTGCTTCCATACGCTGCATCTCAACCTCAGCCTGCTGACGCTTGATCCTGCCTTCTTTCTGGATCCTCATCACATCATCCAGAGTCTGGATCAGATCTGCATTTGTTTTCTTTAATGTTTCTATATCAACGATCCCGCGCTCAGATTCTTTTGCTGTTTCCACAGATGCCATATGAAGGGCTTCCGCATTCTTCTTCAAAAGCTCATTGGTCAGGTCTGTCACTTTCCGCTGTGCATTTGCTGCTTCTGTAGAATGGGCAATACCAAGTGCCAGCACCATCTGGCTCTTCCATAAGGGAATGGTATTTACAATGGTAGTCTGTATCTTCTCAACCATAGTGGTATCGTTATTTTGTACCAGACGGATCTGTGGTGCAGTCTGCATTGAAATGGTTCTTGTAAGCTCCAGGTCATGCAGCTTCTTCTCAAACCGGTTACATTTACTATCCAGATCCTTTGCTTCCTGGGCATCCTGGGCAGATCCGCTGATCTGAGCTTTGGTTTCCAGCTGTGACAGCCGGCCGTTCCGCACTTCCTCCAGCTTCTTCTTACCTGCCAGGATATACATGGTAAGCTCTTTATAATAGTTCAGGTTCTGCTGATACATCTTATCCAGCATAGCAGAATCCTTCATAAGACGGATCTGGTGCTCCTGGAGGGAATCAACGATCTTCTGCACATTCACCTCTGCCTTGGCGTAACGGTTCTTCATTGCCTCAATCTTATTGCTCTGTTTCTTGAAAAAGCCGAAAATCCCTTTCTCCTCAGTGGCGTCAAAATCACGCAGTTCTCCTACTACCTCTGCGATCAGATCTCCTGCTTCGCCCAGCTCCTGGGTCTTTACATTTGCAAGGGCTGCATCTGAAAAATCCGCCATCTTCTTCTGGGTACCTGCACCATACTGAAGGATCTGGTTGGTATTCTCAATATCGATCCTGGCTGCAAAATCAGCCACCAGCTTTTGTTCTTCCGGTGTAAGGATCGTCTCCTCCATCTCTTTCTTTACTGCAGCTTCTGCAGGCTCTTTCTCCTCTTTCGTTGTCTCTTCCTGTCCGAAATCCGGCTCCAGTGTCAGTGTTGGTGCTTCTGTTTCAAAATCTTTAAAATCTTTTTCCATTACGTTCTCCTCATTCCTTTTACTTTTTGAATGCCTTGTATATCTCCGACTTCCGGCAAAAAACATGCCAAAACTCTTGGTCGGATACTACCTGCCAGATAATTACAGTGCATCTTTTTTCCGCATCTTTGTAAATTCATCCTCTGTCAGGCCTTCCTGTGCCAACACCGTATGTAATACGGAAATATCACTGGACACATCCATGGCTGTATCTTCAAAAATAGAATCCAACAGCTTCTCAAAAGCTGTATTCAGGGTGTCAATCGTCTTCTCGATCTCAAACTTGGAGTTCTGGATATTCTCTCCCTGGACAGGCTGGCTGTCCATATCCTCATATGCATCCAGCAGCTTCACTGTGGTAGGAAGATAGTAATCCATCAGCCTTTTCAGATCTGGGATCACCTCCGGATGTTCCTGCACCCGCTCAAAGATCTTGCGGACGATCAGTTCCATACGGGAGATCTTGGCTGATATTTCTTCTCCTGGGATAGCATCATTACTCCTGTGGATCTTGTCAATAAACTGATTTCCCCGATCAAGCACCTCCTGCACCTGGGCGCTTACTGCCCCGGCTGACGCCTTCTTCTCTTCTTCCTTCCGTGCTGAAGCTGCCCGCTCTTCAAGAGCCTGCTGGGTCTGTATATACTGCTGATAAGTTTCATCGCTGGTGATCAGACAAGTCTGCTGCTGATCCACATGACCTTCCAGGAACCATCCTTTACCGATCATCTTCTTAATGTCTTTTTTTACGTATTTTACAGGCTTGCCTGCGATCCTGGCCAGCTGGTCAAAATTGCAGTATGTTCTCTGACCAAGGGCACGGATATACTTGTTGAAACGTCCAACCCTGCCGATCCGGCTGCATCCTTCCTTAAGAAGCACTACACCAGCTGCGGTAAAGGCACCAAGGGTCACTGCAGTGCTCATCGTAACTGCTGCTCCTGCTGCTGCCGCAATTTCTGCTACAAGAAAAGCAACACCGAAGCCGGCAGTAAAAACACCGCCGAAAATAGTCATCAGGATCCCTTTGGCGCGCTCACCCCCGGTCTTCCTGTAAAGCCCTGGCATGGATAAGCCATATCCGCTTTGTTTGTGCATTCTCGGTGGGATCCCCTGAGATCTGCCAAAAGGCGGCTGCTGGTATCCATGGTCTTTATGCGTCTCATAGGCTCTGGCATTATGCTCCGGGTTCTCATTTGTCCGGTAATCCTGCGTCTGACTGCCTCCGAAAGCACCGTTCAGTACACCCTTTAATGCCTCGCTGCCGGAATCAATAGCCTTATTTACTGTCTGATTAATATTCCTGCTGAGCTTTCGGTAATCCTGCTCGTTCACTGCACTGTTAATAATGTCCTGGATCTTTGCGCCCAGATCATCCCACTCCTGATGTTCCATGTATTCCTCCAATCAGGCTTTCCTGTTTCTTCACGTTGCCTGTATGATTTTCATTATAGCGAAATCAATAAAAAAAAACAAGAGAGCGAACATGAAATTACAGTTTTGCTATTGAATTTGACACGTAAAAGTTTTACAATGTGAAAGAATAAACACAGTATCATTCTTTTAATGAAAGACAAAGGCAGGGAACTGTGAATTTGTATTAAGAGGAGGCTCTTTGGTTATGGAAAAAAAGAACATCGACTGGGGCAATCTTGGCTTCGGTTATGTAAAAACCGATTATCGTTATGTATCTAACTTTAAAAACGGCGCATGGGATGAGGGTGGTCTGATCACAGATGATACTGTCACCATCAGCGAATGTGCAGGTGTACTTCAGTATGCACAGACTGTTTTTGAAGGTATGAAAGCTTATACTACAGAAGACGGCCATATCGTTACTTTCCGTCCTGACTTAAACGGAGAACGTATGGAAAATTCCGCCAGAAGACTGGAAATGCCGGTTTTCCCAAAAGACCGTTTTGTAAAGGCTGTTGTTGAGACGATCAAAGCCAATGCTGCTTATGTTCCGCCTTATGGTTCAGGCGCTACTTTATATGTACGTCCTTATATGTTCGGTTCCAACGCAGTGATCGGTGTAAAGCCGGCTGACGAATATCAGTTCCGTGTATTCACCACACCTGTTGGTCCATACTTCAAGGGCGGTGCAAAGCCTATCACCATCCGTGTCAGTGATTTTGACCGTGCTGCACCATGCGGTACAGGCCATATCAAAGCAGGACTGAACTATGCAATGAGCTTACATGCCATTGTAGATGCCCACAAACAAGGATTTGATGAGAATATGTACCTGGATTCCAAAACACGTACCAAGGTTGAGGAGACCGGCGGAGCAAACTTTATCTTTGTCACAAAAGACGGAAAGGTAGTTACTCCTAAGTCTGACAGTATTCTTCCTTCCATCACACGCCGTTCCCTGATCTATGTTGCACAGCATTATCTTGGACTGGAAGCAGAAGAAAGAGAGATTTACTTTGATGAAGTGAAAGATTTCGCAGAATGTGGTCTTTGCGGTACTGCTGCAGTGATCTCTCCTGTAGGAAAGATCGTAGACCATGGCAAAGAGATCTGCTTCCCAAGCGGAATGGAAAAAATGGGACCTGTTACCCAGAAACTGTATGAAACACTGACAGGTATCCAGATGGGCCGGATCGAAGCTCCAGAAGGCTGGATCCAGGTGATCGAATAAGCCCATATATAATTCCAATATATGCACACAAAAAGGAGCCGTACGGCTCCTTTTTTGCTGGTTTTATTTACATCTTTCATAACGTACAAAACGATATTCCAGATCAAAGTATGTCTGTTCTTCGCTTTCTGCTGCCACCTGCCACTGGGGCATCTCGTCCAGATTGGGAAAATACCTGTCTGCTTCATAAGCAAAGTCAATCTTCGTCACCTGAGCAGTATCACAATATGGCAAAAGCATTTTGTATACACTGTCACCGCCGATGCAATAAACCTGATCCTTTGGATATTTCTTTATTTCCTCCAGAAGCTCCTGAAGGCTGTGCACAACAATAGCACCTTTTACCTGATAATCCGGATTTCCGGAAAGGACAATATTAGTACGATTCTTTAATGGCAGTCCTCCAGGAAAGCTTTCCAGAGTCTTCCTTCCCATTACAACTACCTTGCCAGAAGTCTCCGTACGGAACATTTTCATGTCTGCCGGAATACTGACCAGAAGATCATTATTCTTTCCTATTCCCCAGTTTTTATCTACTGCAACAATCATTTTCATGATAACTTTTCCTCCTGTGATAATTATTATATGGCAATCGGTATATTCTTGATCTGCGGCCAGGTCTGATAATTCTCCACGATCAGATCATCTGTAGTAAAATCATAAAAATCTTTGATCTCAGGATTCAGTTTAACTGTAGGCGCCGGATATGGAGTCCTGGCGATCAGTTCCTTAACTACAGGAATATGACGATCATAAATATGACAGTCAGCGATCACATGTACCAGTTCTCCTGCCTCCATATCACATACCTGAGCGATCATCATCAGCAAAATAGAATACTGGCATACATTCCAGTTATTGGCAGCCAGAATATCCTGGGATCTCTGATTCAGCACTGCATTCAGAGTAAGCCTGTCCTTGCCTGGCTCCTTGGTCACATTAAAGGTCATGGAATAAGCGCATGGATATAGATTCATCTCATGAAGATCCTGGTGTACATAAATATTGGTCATGATCCTGCGGCTGTAAGGATTATTCTTAAGATCATACAGTACACGATCTACCTGATCCATCATCCCCTCTTTGTACTGGTGCTTCACACCCAGCTGATAACCATAAGCCTTGCCAATGGATCCGTTCTCATCTGCCCAACTGTCCCAGATATGGCTGTGAAGATCCTTAATATTATTAGATTTCTTCTGCCAGATCCACAGGATTTCATCCATAGCACTTTTCAGTGCAGTCTTACGAAGGGTCAGTGCAGGGAATTCCCTGCGAAGATCGTACCGGTTCACTACGCCAAATCGTTTAATAGTGTAAGCGGACGTACCGTCTTCCCATACAGGACGTACCTTTTCCCCTTCTGTGCTGGTACCATTCTGGATCACATCCTGACACATCTTTATAAACACTTCATCTGCATAACTCATCTTCATATACCTCCAGATCCTCTGCTTATGTCACACATATCATTCATTTAAGCCTGGCATCATTATATAAAAAAAGGCGGTACAGTTCAACATAATTCTTTACATCTGATTTATCAGGTGTTATATTAATAGCCATGAAAAAGCTGATGATTACTTTATTGAAGCCCCTTTCTTTTCTTCCGGCGATCCTGATGATGTATGTAATCTATTCTTTCTCCGCCCAGACCGGGGAGGTGTCCGGGCAATTAAGCTACAAGATTTCATACAAGATCGTTGAAACAAAGAATCAGCTCCTGAATGAGAACAAAAGCAGTGCAGAGCTTGCTGTTTCTGCAGATACTATCCATTTTTATGTACGTAAGGCAGGTCATATGACCGAATATTTCCTGCTTGCTGTAGCCATCTCCTTCCCGCTTTACGTTTACGGTGTGCGTGGGATCTGGCTGGTGATCCTGGCAGGCATTATATGCGTAGGCTTTGCAGGCCTGGATGAATACCACCAATCCTTTGTGGCTGACCGTGGTCCTTCCCTGCGGGATGTAGGGATCGACAGCATAGGCGCATTGATTGGAATCCTGATGGTGCAGGCTTTTTGCTGGTCAACCCTGCACAATCCCCAAAAAAGAACATAGCCCTAATGCAAAGATGCTGTATCTTTACAGTCCCCAAAGGTTCTGTAAAGATACAGCATCTTTTTTACTTCCAGGATTCCAGATGGCATCCAGGGCAGAGTATGTCTGCCTTTGTTCTTCCGGTCATTCTTCAGTCTTTTCCTGTTCCTGCTCTTCTGGCTGTGCTTCAGTTTCTGCCTCTTCATTCAGATCTTTCACCAGATTGGCTCTGTCTGAAATGGATTTTTTGGCATTTCCTGCTGCAGCAGCTTCTTTTGCAAGACGGGCCTTTTCTTCGGCTTCTTTTGCACGCTTTTCTTTGTCATCTTTGATCACGTTTTTACCGCCGTAGAAAAGCATACCTGCCCCGATCACCAGGAATGCAATACCTGCAACCATAAAGTACCAGGCACCCCCATCTACGCCATCAATGACATTTTTACACAACTTATAGCCTGTATAAAGCAGGTATATACCTGCCAGACACATCAGCATACAGCTTCGCACAGGCAGACCACTTTGATTCTGGTTTTCTTCGCCTGTATTTTGGTTTTCCTCTTTTCTTGGTTCTTCCAATCCCTTATCCTCCTTTATTTATGACACAGCGAACTGACTTTCATACAGACCTGCATAGAATCCTCCCTTTGCAAGCAGTTCTTCATGTCTGCCCTGCTCAATGATGTTCCCATCTTTCATTACAAGGATCCTGTCTGCTTCCTGTATGGTAGACAGACGGTGTGCAACGATAAAACTTGTTCTTCCTTCCATCAGCTCTGCAAAAGCCTGCTGGACCTTTATCTCTGTACGTGTATCGATAGATGAGGTAGCCTCATCCAGGATCAGCATAGTAGGACGCATCAACATGACGCGGGCAATGCACAGAAGCTGCTTCTGTCCCTGAGAAATATTACCACCGTCTTCTGTGATCACAGTATCATACCCCTGGGGCATACGCTTAATAAAACTATGGGCATGGGCATGCTTTGCAGCTTGGATCACTTCCTCCATAGATGCATCCGGCTTACCATATGCAATATTCTCACGAATCGTACCTGCTTTTAACCAGGTCTCCTGAAGTACCATACCAAAATTCCTGCGAAGGCTGTCTCTGGTAAGTTCTCTTATAGGATGGCCGCTTACTACGATCTGTCCTTTATCCACATCATAGAATCTCATAAGAAGATTGATCATCGTAGTCTTTCCACATCCGGTAGGTCCTACAATGGCAATCCTCTGTCCTGGCTTTACATCAATGGAAATATTCTGAAGAAGCGGAACTTCTTTTCGGTAGGAAAAAGAAATATTCTCCACATTTACACTTCCATCTGCTTTTTCCAATTCTACAGCGTCAGCCACATCTGGCTCCTGTGCCGGTGTATCAATAAAATCAAAAATCCTTTTTGCACAGGCAAGAGCATTTTCCAGCTCTGTCACCACACCTGAAATCTCATTAAAAGGCTTTGTGTACTGATTGGCATAATTCAGGAAGCTGGTCAGCTGTCCCACACTCATACCGCCACGCATAACCACAAAAGCTCCAAAAATCCCTACGCTGGTGTATACCAGGCCATTTACAAAACGGGTAGATGGATTTGTAATGGATGAAAAGAAAATAGCCTTGATCCCACATACACGAAGTTCTTCATTTACTTTTCCAAACCGTTCCCTGGCACGCTCCTCGTAGGAAAAAGCCTGTACCACCTTCTGGTTCCCCACAAGCTCTTCCACAAGGGAAGTCATCTCAGCCCGCTTCTCAGACTGCTCTTTAAACATCTGAAAGGTCCTGCCTGCAATAAAGCTGGCAACAAATAAAGAAACCGGTGTAAGCAAAATAACGATTAAAGAAATCTTCACACTGATAGACATCATAAAACCAATGGTTCCTAAAATGGTGATCACACCTGTAAAAAACTGGGTAAAGCCCATAAGAAGACCATCGGAAAACTGACTTACATCTGCAACGATCCTGCTTAAAATATCACCAGGCTGGTTGCTGTCAATATAGGAAACCGGCACCTCCTGCAAATGGGAAAATGCCTGACTGCGGATATCCTGTACCACTCCATAGGTTACCTGGTTTGTAAGAAGGTTCATGATCCATTGCGTGACAGCCGTTCCAAGCACAACCATTGCCAAAGTACCAAGGATCCTGAGCAATGCTTTTGTTTTGATATTCCCGGGCCCGATAATGGTATCAACTCCCTCACCGATCAGAATAGGTGTATACAGGGTAAAAGCCACTGTAAAAAGAGCCATGAGAAGCATCAGGATGATCTTTCCTTTGTAAGGACTGATAAACTTCAACACCCTTCTCATTGTATCTTTGTTCTTTCCCATTATCGGTTCACCTCCTGTTCTGATAACTGTGACAGACAGATCTCGCGGTAAACCTGACAGGATTCCATCAATTCTTTGTGTGTTCCTACACCAGCCAATGCCCCGTCATCCAGCACCAGGATCTTGTCAGCTTGTTTGATGGATGTTGCTCTCTGTGAAACAATAAATACGGTCATCCCCTTTGTCTGCTCATGAATCGCATGACGAAGGGCTGCATCTGTGGCAAAGTCAAGAGCAGAAGCACTGTCGTCCATAACCAGGATCTCAGGCTTTCCTACAAGAGCACGGGCAATCGTCAGCCTCTGTCTCTGGCCTCCGGAAAGGTTGGCACCACCCTGGCTGATCATGGTATCCAATTTTTCAAGCTTACTATCTACAAAATCCTTTGCCTGGGCAATGGAAAGAGCCAAATCGATCTGCTGGTCTGTTGCGTCTGCTTTGCCCCATTTCATATTATCACGGATGGTGCCTTTAAAC
This sequence comes from Blautia sp. 1033sp1_1033st1_G9_1033SCRN_220408, assembly GCF_040929965.1. NCBI lineage: Bacteria > Bacillati > Bacillota > Clostridia > Lachnospirales > Lachnospiraceae > Blautia > Blautia sp. 1033sp1_1033st1_G9_1033SCRN_220408. The sequence goes on from NZ_JBFKZO010000014.1 coordinate 56,572, forward strand.
AACACTGCATGCTGAGGAACCATTCCTATCTTTGTGCGAAGCTGTGCAAAAGGATATGCCTTTACAGAACTACCGTCGATCAGGATCTCTCCCTGTGTTACATCATAAAATCTGGGGATCAGATTCACAAGGGTAGACTTTCCACAGCCTGTACCGCCAATGATACCTATGGTCTCCCCAGGCTTTGCTGTAAAGGAAATCCCTGTTAACGCCGGTACCTGACTGCCGGCATAGGTAAAGGTCACATTGCGAAACTCAACCCTTGCTGTATCTGCCTTATCCTTCTGTGCACTGGTGCCCTCATCAGTAAGAGTAGACTGGGTATCCAGCACCTCATTAATACGTACAGCAGAAGCCATGGCCTTTGTCACTGCAACGATCAGATTGGCAAGCGCGATCAGTGCGATCAGGATCTGGTTCATGTAATTTACAAGAGCCACTACCTCACCCTGACTGATAATCCCGTTTCCTACTTCGATCCCACCGTACCACAAAATAGCAATAATCGCAAAATTCATGATCACAGTTGTTGCCGGATTCAGAAGTGCGGAAATCTTTCCTGCACGGATCTGGATGGCTGTATACTGGTCATTTACTTCTGAAAAATCTTTGTTTTCTTCATACTGTCGTCCAAAAGCACGAACTACCCTGGCACCTACATGATTCTCCCTGGTGATCAGCGAAATCCGGTCCAGGGAAGCCTGTGCCTTTTTGTAAATAGGTACCGTCCATTTCATGATCAGGTAGATCACAATGGAGATCACAGGTACTGCGATCAGAAAAATAACCCCAATCCTTACATTAATAGTAAAGGACATGATCACTGCTCCCACCACAATAAAAGGTGAGCGCAGGAACAGACGCAGAACCATATTTACACCAGTCTGTGCCTGATTAATATCACTGGTGATCCTAGTTACAAGCGTAGGTGTACCAAGCCGGTCAAGTTCCCGGTATGAAAGGCTGCTGATATGGGAAAACATCTCCCTGCGAAGAGCCGTACTAAAACCTGTGGCTGCCTTTGCAGCAAAATACTGTGCTGTAAGTGCGCACACAAGTCCGATCATGCCTAACAACACCATGATCACGCACTGATGCCAAATATAGGCAGAATCTTTATTCTTGATCCCTATGTCCATGATCCCGGCCACCACCAACGGAACGATCAGTTCAAAAGTAGCTTCCAGCATCTTAAACAAAGGAGCCAGAAAAGTTTCCTTCCCATAGCCTTTCAAAAACCGTATTAATTTTTTCATTCTTTTTTATTGCTCCTGGATTCTTCCATAAATTTTTGTCATCCGGCGCATACGTTTGATGGTCTCTTCGTCAAACTGACCCTTTGTCAGTCTCCATTTCCAGTTGTTGCCTAAAGTAGATGGAGTATTCATCCTTGCTTCATTGCCCAGGCAAAGATAATCCTGTACCGGAATCACCGCCAGATCTGCCACACAGGACATGGCTTCACGGATCATCCCCCATACACACTCATCGGCACTTTTCCCTTTGCATCCTGTATATTCCCTGGCAAAAGCTGCATCATGACGACTTAAGTCACGGTACCAGCCCTTTGTAGTCTCATTATCATGAGTACCTGTATACACCACACAATTATGATCATACTTATAAGTAAGATAAGCGCTATTCTCACTTTTGTCAAATGCAAATTGTAAAACCTTCATGCCGGGAAAACCGGATTTCTTCAACATCTGAAGAACTGTATCTGTCAGGTATCCCAGATCCTCTGCAATCACATTCAAATGACGGATATTTTTTCTAAGGACTTTAAACAGTTCCAGTCCTGGACCCTGCTCCCACTTTCCGAATTCTGCGGTAGAATCACCATATGGAATCGCATAATATTCATCAAAACCACGGAAATGATCGATCCTGACCATATCATAAATTTCCATGCAATGGCTCATTCTCTGGATCCACCACTGATATCCTGTCTCTTTATGATAACCCCAGTTATAAAGAGGATTTCCCCACAACTGACCTGTTGCGGAAAAAGCATCCGGTGGACAGCCAGCTACCGCTACCGGCTGATTCTCTTCATCAAACTGGAACAGCAATGGATTGGCCCATGCATCTGCCCCATCAAAGGCTACATAGATTGGCAGATCTCCGATGATCTCCACGCCCTTTTTGTTGGCATAAGTCTTCAGTGCACTCCACTGTTTGTAAAACCAGTACTGCTGGAAACGGTAGAACTGGATCTCATCAGCCAGACGCTCCTTTGCCTGATCCATGGCCTGCGGATCACGTACCTTTAACTCCTTTGGCCATTCATTCCAGCCAATATTGTCCTGCTCATTTTTGATAGCCATATAAAGGCAGTAGTCCTCCAGCCAGAAGCTATGCTTCTTTACAAATTCCTGGAAATCTGCGTCTTCTTCACAGTTATATTTCTCGTATGCTTTTCTCAGCAGACGAAAACGGGAATTGTACATCTTTTCATAATCTACGTAACTTTCACTTCCGCCCCAGTCGCAGCTGCTGCATTCCTCTTCTGTAAGAAGTCCAAGAGAGATAAATGCTTCAAGATCTATAAAATAAGGATTTCCTGCAAATGTGGAAAAGGCCTGATATGGGGAATCTCCATATCCGGTAGGTCCCAACGGCAGGATCTGCCAGTATTTCTGTCCTCCTTTTGTAATCTGGTCTACAAATTCATAAGCTTCTTTTGAAAAGCATCCGATCCCGTAATCGGATGGAATGCTGGATATCGGAAGTAATACTCCACTGGCTCTCATTTGTTGTTCCTCCTGTTTATTAAAATTGACATACCGATTAATTATAACAATCCCATGATTGCAGGTCAATATTGCTATTTTTAGCTTTATGTAAGAAATCCATGAAACCGGAAAACATGACAAATGCAGGCAGAGGGAAACCTATCCTCTGCCTGTGACCATACCAGCTCGCCCTGTCTATCATCACTGGATGCTTTTTTACCACAGCTTACCAGAAAAGCTACACATACCAGCACAAGAAGCAGGATCCATCCTTTTTTCTTCATCTGTTTTCCCCTTTTGGATTGTTTCTATACCTTCATTATTTGCAAACAGATGTTTCTTTATTCATTTTTAAAAAAGTTTCTTTTTGATATATACGGAAATATCGTGGTAAACTTTTTCTTTTCCTTTTTCATTAAGGATCTCATGACGCATTCCCGGATATATTTTCCCTTTTACATCCAGATACCCGGCGTGACGCATAGCCTGCACGGATTTTGCAAAATGACGCACATTGACCATACAAGGATCATCCCCTCCGCTGATAAACAGTACTGGCATTTTAGGCTTTCTGCATTCCCAATGTTTTACATCGTAAGCCCGTTTCATTAGTTCAAATAAAGTAATAAAACCATCATCTGTAAAGGTAAAACCACAGTAGTCTGACTGGTGATAAGCATCACATACTTTCTTGTCTGAGCAGATCCAGTCCTTACACTGCTCATCTTTCAGGAATTTTGCATAATAAGAAGCAAAGGACATTGTCTCTAAAAGCTTGCTTTTATGATCCATCCCACAAAGCTTCCCCTCTGCTTTTGCTATGGCTGTGCCTAATGGCCTGGCTGCATTTTTACTTGGAGAGCCACATACGATCAGCATATCCATACAATCATCATGCTCTCTTGTGTAAGCACGTACTGCCAGTGATCCCATACTGTGCCCCATCAGGATCAGGGGCAGATCCGGAAATCTTTCTCTTAGTCCCTGGTTCACAGTATGAATGTCTAACAAAAGTGCATCTGCACCGCCACCATACATATGCCCCAGGTCCTCTTTTCTCCGCACACTTTTCCCATGGCCTCTGTGATCATGGATGATCGTCAAAAAGCCTTGCTGTGTCATGTATTCCATAAATGGAAGATATCGTTCTTTGTGTTCGGCCATGCCATGGACCAGCTGCAGGATTCCTTTGTAAGGGTGTGCATTCGGAATCAAAGCAAGTACCGAGATCTCCAGCCCGTCTGCCTGGGAATAAAAGCTTCCTTCATATTTTTTGCTCATGTTCTTCCCCTTTCTGCGCCTTGTGTAGATATTAATTATTATAAAGGTGCTGCGTTGCCATTGTCAACGGATTCTGGTATAATGGGGGCGGCTGGGATACAGTAAAGTAACGATTGGCAAGTGTTTCGTTTAGTTATCGAGATGTGTGTAATAATAAAATAATAATGCAGAAAAGATATGTCTTATATATCAGGGCTTCGTTTTCGGATTTCTCCCGTGCGCTTATTATCTCTGTCATTTGCCAAACTCACGCCTACGGCGTTCAGACACGGCAAATAACAGAGAAGCTAGCCCGGTCGAAATCTGTGAAAGCCTCGCATGATATATAATCCATATGCTTTTCTGCTTATACCGAACACTACTCTGTATCAAATGTTCAGTTTGCCAATGGTTATTTTACTGTATCTGTGGTATGATTTGTTGACTGTGTAAATTTTATCAGGAGGTATTATGGACGATAATAAATACGATGAGCAGTTAGGTGATATGACTGAGGAGGACAATAGCGTCCCGGATATTGAAAACAATGAGAACACCCCAGATATTGAAGATAACGAGAGCACCCCAGAGGTTGAAGATGACGATTACACCCCAGAGGTTGTGGATGATGATAACACCCCGGATGTTGAAGATGAGACTGAAGAAGCTGACGCCGAGGATAAGGATGTCACGGTTGAGGAGCCGGTTTCGTCAGGGCGAAAGCGCAAGAAAAAGAAGCGTACTGGTCTGATTTTGTTTTTGCTGGTTCTGATTCTGGCAGCTGGCGGGGCTGTCGGTTATTATATGTATCTGCGCACTCAGCCTCAGGAGGCTGTGGAGGAATATCTGTCAGCTGTTCAAAGGCTTGATTTTACCGCAATGGAGGGTATGCTGCAGAGCAATGATCTTTCTGCACTGGATGATGCTGATCTGAGAAATGAAGCTTATACGGAGTTTTTCAAAAGCATTAACGAGAAGATGACCTTCAAGATCATCCGTAATGATTTCAGCCTGAATAACGGTACTGCCCGGATCACTGCCCGGATCCATTATATTGACGGCACTGAGATTTATAAGGAAACCGTCATCGAGTTTCTCCGTCAGATTGCTTCTAAGGCTCTTTCCGGTGAAAGTCCCACTCAGGAAGATGCTCAGACTCAGCTGGCTTCCATTCTTTGTGAAAAAGTAAAAACCACAACACCGGTTTACAGCGAAACAGATATTCTTTATCCGGTGATCAAAACGGATGATACCTGGAAGATTGTTTCCCTGGATGATGCAACGGTAAAGCTTATGTCTGCCAATGTTAAAAATATAGAAAATGAGATCAACCAGACTCTGGACGGCTCAGCGCAAAATACGTCAGATGATCCTGCTGCTTCCGGTACCGATGGCAGCCAGACAGCTTCTATTGACATGACAACTACTAATTTCCAGATCCGTTATACCAGACATCAGACAACAAATGATTATGCAGGAAATCCCTGCCTGCTTGTTTACTATGATTACACAAACCTGAGTTCTGTACCTTCTAGTGCAATGGTTGATGTTTCTCTTAGCGCTTACCAGAATGACACTGTTTTGTCTGCTGCTATTCCGGATACCAATGATGATGCCCTTGACCATTATATGGCTGAGATCCAGCCTGGTGAAACGGTCAACGTATGCCAGGCCTTTTCCTTGAATGATACCAGTGATGTTACTCTGGTTGCCGGAGAAGGTTTAAGCTTCGGCGGCGGTGCTACTACTTCTCAGATTCTAAAGTTGCAATAATTCAAGTCGAGCAGCCGCGAGACTTGGCGCGTGATTCTGGTCAACGTAAGTTGACATATTCTTTACAGAATCACTGCGCATCCTCGCGGAGCGTTTATCTCAGTCGGAGATTGGACTCCCACTGAGACGAACTTGCTGTTACTCACCACCTGAAAGAGGTGGGAGTCTTCTCGACTGAGATAAAAAACTGTGGCTTATCTGATTTTGAGCAATAATCAGGTAAGTCACAGTTTTTTATTCTGTATGATATTCTTTTAGCTTTTTTCTGCAATTTCTGTAGTCTGGGCAGTATTTTTCCACTTCCTCCCAAAATCGCTGGGAATGGTTCATATACCGCCTGTGAGCCAGTTCATGGACTACCACATAATCCAGAAGTTCTTCTGGCAGGTAATACAGCAGATAATTAAAATTCACATTCCCTTTGGAGCTGCAGCTTCCCCATCTTGTTTTCTGATTGCGGATGGTGACCTTTCCCACCTGTACATTCATAATTCTGCAGTAATATTCTACTCTCTCTGCAATTTTTTCCACAATATTTTTCTTGTCTGCTGCTGTCAGGCTGGTAACTGGCGGGGCCGGCACTTTTTTCCCTGAATCTGTATTTCTCGTTTCCCCATATTTTTTTAAGATCCATTCTTCATGTTCTTTTACAAAGTGAACCAGTTTAGGATCTGACAGACTGTAGGGAATCCGCGCATATATATTGCCTGTCTGTTTCACTTCCAAACCAATGGTCTTTCGACCGGAACGTACTACCTGAACCTTCAGTTTTTCATTTTGATTTTGGATATATATTTCTGTAAGCACGTTTCCTCCTGTATATTTCTGTACATAGTTTCCCCGTGATCCGGGAATACTGAGGGCAGGAACGAGTAAACCTGCCTCGTTACAGAAAGGATGGTATTTATGGGTAATAAATTTATGCAATATTTTTCTCTGACTTTAGTAGTGATCGGTGCCATTAACTGGGGATTGATCGGATTCTTTGACATTAACCTGGTGGCATTGCTGTTCGGAAGCATGTCCTGGCTTTCCAGGATCGTATATGCATTGGTAGGCCTTTGCGGCCTGTATCTGCTGAACTTCTACAGCTTGGTTGCCACAGAAGGCCAGGAAGGTTGAAATAAGTAATAGATTCAAGTCGAGCATCACTTATAAAATCTACCATACAATTCAAAAATGCATCTACAGGATTCCGATTTTCAAAGACTGAATCCTGCAGATGCGTTTTTTCTTGTAGTAATCTTTGTTTCAAAGTATAACTATCAAATCTAATCAAACGGATATTCTGCAATTCCTTTCGCTACTTGCTCATAATAACAAGAACAGGGCAGAAATTCAACTACTACTCTGTTTTCTACCCTGCTCAAATGCTTATTTATACATTACCAAACAGATTCTATACTTTTCAAATACAACTTCGCCATCAGATGATGTGGATCCAGTTGCAATGTTTCTTTCAGGCACTCAACTGCTTTCTTAGTATTTCCAAGACCCATATTTCCAAGACCCATAAGGAAATAGCAATGAGCTTTGTTTTTTTTGGTAAAATCTTATTTAAAAATTAACAGATCCGGATATGATACTGCAAAGTAATCCATTTTAACTTTGTCATAAATATGTGCCTCACCGTAGCTAATCAATTTGTAAAACCTGGAGTTCGATGCTGCCTTCTCTCCCAGTTCCAAAAGAGCCATACCTTGGAACATTATCATGTCTGCTGGCTGATCATTGTAGAACATCATACCTGCCGGTTCAGAAGTACCTGTGCTGGCTTTATCAAACAATTCTTTGGATTTTTCAACATTACCAAGTGCCTTCTCCGCCAGTCCCATATAATAATAAATATGATTATCTTTTGTTCCTTCCAGTTTACCTTCTCCAAGATTTTCCGGATAAGTAATTGCTTTTTCCAAAAGTGCTTTTGCACTATCATAATTTTCGTTTGCGATCGCTTTTTTTGCCAGTTCTACCAAAGAAGTGGTATATTGAGTTGTAACTTTTCCTTCCCCACCTTCCCATGGATGGAATTTACGTCCCATCAAAAGTTCATATGCCTTTTCATGATGACCTGCAAAATTCTGCATCGTAATATATTCAATAAACACATCATCTCTTTTCGCAAACGTTTCCGAATATTTTTCATAAAATGCAATCCTGTTTTCCACAGAATAACCAAGTTTCTTATATAACTGATCCAGTTCCAGGAAAATACGTGCATCTGTAGTATCCAGCAAAAAGGCTTTTTCCAATACTTCTTTTGCTTTTTCCGGCATGTTGCTCTGATTATAATAAACCAGGGACAAGTTTCGTAGTACTGTCGGATAAGTACAATCCAGCTTTGCGGAAGTCTCCCATGCATCCTGTGCTTCTCCATACTGACGCTTGTCATACCAGATATTTCCGATGTAATAATACGCTTTTGGGAGCTGTGGCTGTAATTTTATTGCTAATTCCAGTACCGCAATATCTTCCAAACTATTTGGAAAACAGCAAAATGGATTTATTTTATCAGCGATAATCACCTTTTTCTTTGCAGCTTCTGTATTTCCCATATCCATCAGACAAGCAGCTCTATAATAATCTAACATTGGCCATTGTGCACCACACAGATTCAGAATACCAAGTGCTTCTTCAAAGCATCCGCTTTCTCTATAATCAATGGCTGCCCGAATAAAGTTCTGTGGAAAATTACGCATCCGAATCTTCAATGTCTGCTCTTTTATAGCTTTTTCTTCTCCTTCGGTCAGAAGAACTGCTTCATAACCGGATATATAGTCAAATGGATCTATCTTGAAGTTTTCCTTGATCCACTGTTTTGCTTCTTCGATCTTTCCAAGCTTTCTTAGAATCGTTGCCTTCAATCCACGTGCCTTAACATTATGGCAATTCTTTACCAGTCCTTTTTCAACAAACTCCAATGCCTGCAAAAAGTCTTCTTTTTTTGCTGAAATAGCAGCAAGGAAATAGAAAGACATCTCCTGCTGTTCATTGGACCAAGTAGCCTTGAAGAATGCATCGTAAGCCTCATCATAACGTCTTTGATAGAATAATGTCAGCCCAAGACCATAATAAGCTTCACTATTGTAAGGGTTGGGATTTTTCCAAGTCATACGCTCCAGGGCTTTGCGAAAATACTTCTCACTCTCTGTCAGCAGGCCACGGCGGAACAGAAGCATGCCATAGGCAGTATTTAGACGGATATCTCCTTCATCACGTTTCAGACCTTCCAGATAATAGTCGTCAGGGAGATAGGTTGCGTGGCGGTACTGTTCGATGTGCAGTCCTGTCAGATACAGTTCTTCGCAGGTTTGGATTTCTTTCGGGTCTTTTGCTGCTTTTGCAGGCTCAGGGATCTTTGCAATCTTTTCTTCCAGTGGAGTAAATTCTACAAGTTCTCTGCCATCTGCATTGAACACACGGACAGTAATGTCTGTCTTATTTTCTACTGGAAGGCTGAGTTTCTTCTCATATACAGCTACAGGAGAAATATCTGCGATTTCCTCGAATACCTCTTCACCCTTCTTCTCCAGAACTATTCTTGCATTCTTTTCCACTCCTGTTGCATAAACACACAAAGATATTTCATCGTTTTCAATTTCCATGTTTATCATTGCATCAATAGTGGCGTTCTTTACATAACCCACTTTCTTGTATGGCATAAAGTACTGCTTAAATGTCTTTTCTTCAAATGGTTTTAACCAGGAAAAATCTGGCTGGTTGTCTGTGTAAACACCGGTCATCAACTCAATATACGGACCATCTTCATCTGTAAGATTGCGATCCCAGGCTTTTCCAAAATCACCGCATCCCCATGTCCACTGTTTCTTACCAGGAGAAATATGATGGTCTGCTACATGAAGAATTCCTGCTTCTTCTCTGTAATCATATCCTCCTACGAAATCAAAGTTAGATTTCTCTGCCATGTAAGATGTAGGAACCGGAATATTTTTATATCTGGAAATATCCACACCTGCACTGTAGTCATGTTTATAATATACACCCGTAGCGATTGGAAATTTAGATACATCACGTTTTCCATGATCCATAACAGCATGTACATCTGGTGGAAAAACAGATTGTGTATAGTCGTTTACAGGTACTGCCGGGTTCGCCCACCACAGGAAAGTTTGCGCCATTGGTGTACGGTTGTAAAGCTGTCCGCGAATCTCAATATATGCTTTGTCCGGATATAAAGTAAAGGATGTGATACCTTTAGTTCCATACATTTGATCCACATCGTTGACCATCACGGTCTTGCTGCCATCCTCGTGTTCTGTCATGGTATAATCTACCGGCAGATACGTCGTTGGACGGTGATGCTGCGGCCAATTAAACTCAATTCCTCCGGAAATCCATGGTCCTGTCAGGCCAACCAGTGCTGGTTTAATCACATGATTATAATATACAAAATCATAATTATTGGTCTTATCATAGGCCCGCTGAATTCTTCCTCCCAGCTGTGGCAACACCATTACCTTCAAATATTGATTTTCCAGATATAACGCTTTCCAGATCTTATCATGTTTTTCATCTTCTATTGTTTCAATTACTGGATACGGGTACACTCTCCCTGAACTACCCTGATAAACTCGTTTTTCTGAAAAAATAGGATTCTTCTCTGCCACACCAATTTCATAAGTAGGAATGAGCACATCTTCCTCCCAGATTTTTACTGTTTCCATAGGAACCTCCTTATCTTTGCTATACTTCGTTTCTTTTATAACTACTGACATAACACAAATTCGCAATGTACCAATAATGCATAATACATATTCATTAATAAAAAGGATCTTCCTGTAAGATTGGTATTGCATCTTGCCAAATATAAACAAACCAACCAAAAGAAGATCCTCTGTCATGAATTGTATGTGAAACAAACCTGTAGGTAAATAGTATTTACATAATCCACTTATTCTTTAAAGATTCTTTTCTAGAGCGAACAAGTTTATTATATTTATAAATACACGAACTCTTCAAGCTATTTCAATCATGCATGTTTTTATTATGTAACACTTCTTATATCGTAGGAAATTCTCTGTATACATATTCCAAGTGTTGCTCCAAAAGTGACAATGTCTGTTTGTCCGGATAATTTCCCGGTTGCCGACATACAGCATTTTTCATAATCCCTCTCCGCTTTAAAATGATTTTTTCAAGAGCAACAAAGGATTCTATATCTCTTTGCATAAAGTGAATGTGGGGCAAATATTTATTAAAAAGCTCAAAAGCTTTTTCTTTCTCTCCATTTTCAAATGCATCATAAATCATACGATATGGGCGAATTAATGCCGCTCCCGGCATTACAGCACAGGCGCCACGAAGTAGTGCTTCATACATGCATTCACCTCCATTACCTACTATGATATCATATTTGTTATTCGTTGCTGTTCTTAATGCGGTAATCGCTGGTCCTGTAGGAGATGCTTCCAGCTTAATATACAACTCTCCAGAATGATGTTCACTGATTTCCTCAAATGTCTGAAGCGAAATCGCCATTCCATTTAAAGCAGGTGCGTACTGAATAATAATTGGAATTTTTACATTTTCTGATATTTCTCTTAAATGGTTTACTAACATTCCCGATGTTGGTGATGCATAACTAGGTGGCATAATATTCAATGCTGCCGCTCCCTTTTTCTCATAGTAAGTAGCTTCTCTTATTGCTAAAACAGTAGCATGACTACTTACAGTTGCAATAATCGGAACCCTTCCTCTATTTGCCTGAATGGCTCTCTGGAACAGTTCTTTTCTTTCATCCATTGTTAGCTTATAAAATTCTGCACCAGCAGCAAATAGACAGATTGCATGCGCTCCATCCCTTATTGCTATGTCTACTATATCTTCAAAATTGCCATAATCTACATATTTACCATCATCAGTAAAAGGAGTTGGTATGACCGGAATAACACCTTTTAGTTTTCCCATTAAACTACCTCCTGTCAAAAATTTTAAAATCATGGGAAGGATATATCATCACAGGCTTCCATGCCCTGATTTTTTCAAATACAGTTTCACATTCTTTACCGTTTACGCATAAACCCACCGGTATTTCCTCCTGTAAGTTCTTTTCTGTCATTACTACATCACCAGTAATAACGCCATATCCTTCTTCCATATTAACAATCACCATCTGAGAGCCATATGTATGCCCACCTATATATTGTATATAGATTCCCGGAATTATTTCCTGTGCACTTTCCCCTTGAATTAAATGCACTCTGTCCCTGTTCTTTTTCAGCCAGGAAAACCACTCCTCCGGATATTCCTCCGGATGATTTTCCGCTCGATTCCATTCCTTTTCATGACAATAGTATTGGGCATTTGTAAAACATTCAGCATTTCCAGCATGATCCCAATGAAGATGCGTAAAAATAACTGCCTCTACTTCTTTCGGTTTCACAGATGCTTCATTAAAAATATCTTCCAAGGATTGACTACGTTTTACACTTAACTGAAGTTTTTCTGCACATACCGATGGATCTCCAAAGCCTGTATCTACTACCACTAAATGTCCACAAGTTTCTAAAAGAAACATTACAGAGGGCACATACCCCTGGTTTTCTGGTTTTCCATTTCTATACTTAATATCGTCTCTGACCATTCCAAAACTTCCAGTCAAAACAGGAGTTATTTTCCAAATCTGCTTTTCCTTTTCCACAGTTCTCTCCTTATTTAATACAATGGGACAAATTCTCCTTTATTCACCGCATCAATATCATTATATGCATATTTCTTTATTGTTTCTTCTTTCAGTTCTACTCCCAGTCCAGGTAAATCCTGTATTAGCTCCACATACCCATTTTTATATAAAATAGGCTTTATCAGAAGTTCCTCTCTAAGAGGATTTAAAGTCTGGTCATGTTCCATGATAAAGGCTTCTGGTTCAGATGCCATAAAATGCATGTTCGCCATAAATCCTACCCCGCTTCCAAAAATATGCGGTGCCATTCTCATATGATGTGCTGATGCGATTGCAGCAATTCTCTTACACTCAGATATTCCTCCTGAGCGCGTCACATCTGGCTGTATCATATCCACAGCATGTCCTGTGATCAAAGGTGCAAAACCATACCTTGTAAATTCATTTTCACCTGCAACAATGGGAATGCTTGTATTCGCAGTTAGACGTTTAAATCCTTCTACATCATCGGGATGAAGTGGCTCTTCCAGCCAAAAAAGGTCACAATTTTCTAGTTTTTTACATACACGATATGCTGTATCATAAGTCCAAGGAAAGTTCGTATAACATTGACCTGCATCTACAAGAAGCGCTGGTTTAGGTCCTACTCTTTTTCTCAATTCCTGAATTAATTCAATATCTTCCTCTGGATCTTCATTTCCAATTCTAACCTTAAATCCAAAATATCCTTTTGAAATATATCCAAGAGCTTCTTCAGCCAGAGAATCAACAGATTTTGCCATTCCCCCACTAGCATATGCCTTGAATTTTGTTCTATATTTTCCACCAATCAAATCATAAACAGGTCTTTGAAGTATTTTTCCTATAACATCATATAAAGCAATATCAATGCCGCTAATGATTGTTGCAATTACTCCTCGCCTTCCATAATGTGCAGACTGAACATAGAGTTTTCTCCATATTTTTTCAATATTAAATGGATCTTCTCCCAGAATCATCTTTTTAAATCGTGTATTTATCATCGTTTCTATTGCTCTCGGAAGATACGCTGACTCACCAATTTCTCCAAGACCAGTATATTTATCATCCACGGTAATACGTACTAACACACAATTTCTTTGGAGTGTAGCACCCCCTGACCACTTCCACTTTTCATCCTGTTCATATCTGTAGCATAATAAAATTGTTTCCACATCCGTTATCTTCATTACAGTCCCTCCACAACTACTTTTTCGTTAATTGCTTTTACAATTGCTTTATGAAGTAAGCAAACCTTTTTCGCATCCTCCATTGTGGAAATCGGTTGTTTTTCCTCTAGAATACATTTCTCAACAAACCATTTCATCTCTTCATTAAACATTTCCTGGTACAAACTTTGTTCATATTCAACATCCGTTTTCTCCATAAAATCTCTTCTGGAAAAACTCATACATCCTTTATTTCCTATAATTTTGATTTTAAATGTCCACGGTTCTGATGAACAATCCTCGGCCGCCCATGTTACAAAAATTTGTACAATCGTACCCTGAGCATATTCCAACATTACCGAAACCTGAGCACCATCTGTCTCATTTTCCTTTCCCTCTATACATGTACGAAATGCTGTTGTCCGCATTGGCATACCTAAAAATGCCAAACAGAGATACAATTGATGACAAAGGACATCTGTTTCTGGTCCTGTATACTTTACCGCCAATTCTTTCGGCATATAATACATCTCTGATAAATAAACGTATGCAGGAACTCCCAGTCTTTTTCCTTCAAGAGCACGTTTCATCCGTATTAGTTCTGGCAAATAGATATAACTATGTCCAGGCATACAAACCACTTTATTTTTCTTGGCTGCTATGGACATCTCTTCTATTTCTCTATCAGAAAAACTCACAGGTTTTTCTACCAAAACATGTTTTCCCGCTTCAATACCTTTCATCGCATATATATAATGAAACTCCGGAGGTGTAAGAATACACAAAGCATCTACAAGAGAGGATTCACAGATTTCATCTCCTGACAAAACAGGAACTCCTATTCTTTCTCCAAGTTCTTGAGCATGTCTTCCCCCTGAAACGGCTGCAATTTCTGCCCATTCACACTCTTTTATCGCCAAAATATGATTTTCCGCTACTCTTCCGCATCCTATCAGACCTATTTTAATTTTATTCTTCATTTTCACTCCTTAACTGCCCCCATAGTAAATCCCTGCACCAGATATTTTTCTAGATATGTAAATAACAATAATCCTGGTAAACATGCCAATACTGATCCGGCCATTATCTGTCCCCAATTCACGCTGCCATGTTGTCCTTGCATAAGAGCTATTCCTACGGTAATTGTTCTCATACCTTCAGTTCTGGCAAACGTAAGCGCATACATATATTCCTGCCATGAAAGAATAAATGCAAACATGGCAACTGTCACTATTCCCGGAGCAGCCAAAGGCACAATAATCCCAAACAGTATTCTCAAACGACTACACCCGTCAATTCTCGCAGCTTCTTCAAGCGATACTGGAATCGTATCAAAATATCCCTTTATCATCCATGCACAAAACGGCATTGCAAAAGTTGTATATGCTATAATCATAGACAAATGCGTATTTAAGAGTCCCAATTTGCTCATAATCATATACATTGGAATTAAAAGAAGCATAGAAGGAAACATCTGCACTACAATCAACAATGCAGAAAAAAAGAATCTGCCGTGGAAACGAAAACGGGATATCCCATATCCTGCGAACATGGCAACTACAAGCGATACCCCCATAGTTGCAAAAGAAACTATGAGCGAGTTTACAAAATATGTTTTAAAATATCCCCTATTCCATATTTCTCCGTAATTTTTAAAACTAAATTCTGATGGCAACCACTTTGGTATCTCCTGAAAAATTTCATCTGCTTCTTTAAAAGAAGTAGAAACCATCCATAAAAATGGCAAAATCAAAACAACTGTTAAAATCAAAATTACAAAAGTATATCCTATTTTACTATATTGTTTCTTTTGTGCCCGTGTCATTTACTCACTCCTTCAATAATTTCTTCACATACACAATACATGGAACAATCAGCACAAGCATCATGATAACGGCTGCTGCCGAAGCATAGCTTGTTTGGAATGTTTGCATGAACAAACGGTATATATATACAGGAAGAGATAACGTAGCTTCTCCTGGTCCTCCCTTTGTTACAACTTGTATAATTTCCAACTGATTAAAATTCCATATGGATGTAAGAATTGATGTAATCAACATGATGCTTTTTAACATAGGAATCGTAACAAAACGAAAACACTGACTTCCTCTTGCGCCGTCTACTTTTGCCGCTTCATACAAATCACCAGGTATTGCCTGAATTCCAGCAAGTAATGTAATCGCAACAAAAGGAATGCTCTTCCATATAATGACCATAACAACTGATACAGCAGCCAATTTCTCATCAGATAGCCACGAAAGATTATGTGAAATAATCCCTATACTTTTCAAAATATAATTCATCATTCCAAAAGATTCATTCAAAAACCATTTCCATATAATACCTGCTATGGCATTTGGAATAATCCATGGAATCAAAACCAAACATCGAAATAATTTCTTGCAATAAATATCTTTGTTTAAGAGTACCGCAAACAATAGGCCAAAAAACAATTCAAATACAAGAATAACAAGTGTCCATAAAACAGAACGTCTTAATGCATCCAAGAACATAGAATCCGTTAATAATGATTTATAATTATCCAGTGCTACAAATTCTGGTTGTACAGGACGAATCAGACTTTCATTATAAAAGCTGTTAATAATTCCTGACAAAACAGGATAAATTAAAATAACCAAAATCAAAGCAGCACATGGAAAAAGAAATAAATAAGGTGTTGCTGTTGTCTTAATTTTTGTTTTTATTCTTTTTTTCATCCAATGTCTCCCTCGCAAATTGAATCCGAGAGTGCTTTTTCAGCACTCTCGCTTCAATTATGACCATCACTCTCCGTGAAATTCCTTTAACTTTTCATCAAGCATATGAATCCCCTCGTCAACTGAAACACTTCCCATCAGCATCTGCTGCACTGTAGAATTGCCATACATACTGGTAAGGGATTGCCATGAAGGATCAAGCGGTGGTATCATACAGTAATCTACTTCATCTAAGAACGGCTGAAGTTTTTCATCATAGTTTTCCTTTGCATACTGTATAAAGTCTTCAGAATACAACATACCTCCTGCAGCATTGCAAAAAGCTCCAGCTATAGTTAATCCCTCTATATCACTTGGTGTATTATAAAAATAATCTAAAAACTTCCATGCTTCTTCTTTATGCTCTGAAGCTTCCAAAATATTGAATGTATTAGGATAACCTCTGTATACAGTATTGTCCGGACCATCAAACATAACGGCGGTTCCCCATTTACCATCCAAATCTGGTCCCTTTTCTGCAACAGATCCCGTCACCCATGCTCCGTTCTGCATCATTGCAACTTCTCCTGATACAAAAGCATTTGTTACTGCCTCCCAGTCATAATCAACAACACTATCAGGAGTTACTTTATGTGTCTGTACAAGATCAACCATCAATTGGGTTCCTTTTATCGCTGTTTCATCAGAAAGCCTTGATTCCCATTTTCCCTCGTCATATGTTGAGATATCTGCTCCGCACATTTGCATAAACTGTACCCAATAATCGGAAGCATTCTCTGCCTGTACCGGCCAAGCATATCCATACTGATCTATTACCCCATCTCCATCTGTATCTTTTGTCAAAGCTTTTGCATATTCCAGAAATTCATCATATGTTTTTGGAGGCTTATTTGGATCAAGTCCTGCTTCTTCAAAAAGATCTTTTCTATAGAACAATGCCCAGTTACATCCTTCTTGCGGCAGTCCATCAATTTTTCCATCTTCCGCTGTAATCATTGCTTTTGCACTTGGAAGAAAGCTATTTATAAGTTCTTCCGGTACCAATGTACTTAAATCTGCTATCGCTCCAATTCCTCTGTATTCTGCAAGCATAGATGTATTGCACATAATCAAATCTGGTGCATCTCCACTTACAATAGAAGTCATAATCTGAGATGGTGCATCTGTCCAGCTACTCCGTGTTTCTATAATTTTAATACCCGGATTTTTTTCTTCAAAATCTGCAATTGCACGTTCCAAAATTTCAAGCTGTGCAGGAACCCACGCTGTATGCAGAAACTGAATTTCTACCGTTTCCTCTGCTTTAGCTTCATAACTCATGGCACCAAACATTCCTATAGATAGTGCTGCACAGAGAAACATACTTACAAACCTTTTTTTCATTACCAAACCCTCCTGTTCTATTATACTTTTCTTTAGCTCATCCTCAACTTCTGCACCAAAATTGTCATCTGCTCAATCCACTGATAACAAAATACATCGTTTAAATTATAAAAATGACGCTGTATTTCACCTGAATCCACACCTATAACCTTTGATAAAATACGGTAGTTTTCCGGAAATGAAATCCCATCCAAATGCCTTACAAGCTGTATAATATTCATTTGAATCTCTGATGCCCTTTCCAAATTTCTTTGATGGTATGATTCCAACAGTTCATTTTCTTCTTTATCAAACATCCAACTAAGTGCCGATATGCATCCCGATACTCCAAGAGTAAGCGCTGGCAAAAAACATGCATCTTGTCCTGTAAAGACATGAAAATCTGGTCTTTTGTCTTTTACCACCCCCATCACCTTTGATAAATACAAAAAATTACCACTACTATCTTTCAACCCGATAATATTTGGAATAGCAAGAAGCTCTTCCATATATTGCAAGGGAATTTCAGGCGCACAAAACGGAATATTATACATAAGAATTTTTATTCTTGGTGGAGCTTTTTTAGATATGGTTCTATAAAAATCCAATACATTTTCCGGCGTCTGAGGAAAATAATACGGAGGACATATAAGTGCATATTGATATCCGATTTTATCCATATACTTTAAAAGATTCAGCACACTTTCTTCCGTAGGTGCACTTGCTCCTCCAATTAAAATCTTATTTTTTCCAGCCACCTCCATACCTGCTGCAAGAACTTGCTTCTGTTGCTCAGCGTTCATATAAATAAATTCTCCCGTTGAGCCACACATAAGAAGACCTTTCACACTCGTATCTCTGCAATAAATAAGTTCTTGATATAGTGCTTCCATATTTAACTGCCCATCACTGTCAAAAGTAGTCAGTGTAACTCCATATATTCCCCGTTCCATTTACCCTCCTAACTGTTCTTATATATGAACGTTATTTACATATCCGGATTATGTTTATATAAATATTATCATAATAAAGTTAAACTGTCAATATTCTTATTTTCACCATTTTTTTTACATTTATTTTGTCTATATTTCACATATATTCAAGTTTGCTTTTATTTATAAAAAACACTACATATTATATATATGAACAGATATTTCACACCTCACATTCGAAATGTTGTTTCATTCCCTTTAAAATAAATCACCTACTTGAATTTTTTCCCAGTTTTATATATTATATATTGTATATATGAACAGTTTTCATTTATACTATTTCAATTAATTATAGGGAGGATTTTCAGTATGGAGCAAAAAAATCATCGACTTTTACAATGTGCTTTAGAAATCATGAAATATATATCAAAACAACCAAAGGGTGTATCATTTAAAGAAATCTGTACCATTACTGATTTACCCAAAAGCTCTGTCCATAACCTGGTACAGACCATGTGTAACATGAATTTTTTGCAAAAAAAAGAAAACTATAATGAATATCGAATTGGTTTACAGTGTTTCGAAGTCGGCAATGCCTATCTTTCTACAAATCCTTTTTATTCTGTAGCTAAAGATATTGTCGAAAATGTATCTATACGTTGTAATCAAACAACACATTTTGGAATTCTGAACGGTCATGACACCATTTACCTTTATAAATTCGACAGTAATCAGCCGCTTCGCATTGTATCACATACAGGTAAGCGTATTCCCGCTCATGCTACAGCTATTGGAAAAGCTCTTTTATCAGGACTTTCTAAAGCAGAATTAGATGAGTTATATAGAAATTATAAATTAGAAGCTATAACCGAACACACTATTACTTCTTTAGATGAATTGGAGAAACAAATAGAAGAAGTACGAAAAACACATATAGCCTATGAGGCGGAGGAATCTTCACCATATGTACGCTGTATTGCCGTTCCTATCTGCAATCGTATTGGAAATGTAATCGCTGCCCTTTCTGTATCTTTTCCCATTTACCAAAATACCCTAAACGCAGATACATTTAAGCAGGTTCTCTTTGACGCAAAAAGGCAATTAGAAGCAGCATTACTCACATTAGACATGTAAAAAACCGAATAATACCCTGCAAAAATTTTCGTATTTTATCTTGATGATTTTGAACTGAAATGTATCCTGGCATCCTAATAAAAAAGAAATAGCATAAACAAAAAGAGCACGGAGAAACTCATCAGAATCTCTCCATGCTCTTTTTACAACCATTTATTAATCATCTTTGAATTAAAAAAGCGATAGACGGGGCTCGAACCCGCGGTCTCGACCTTGGCAAGGTCGCGCGTTACCAACTACGCCACTATCGCATAAGCGGGTGATGGGAATCGAACCCACGTATCCAGCTTGGAAGGCTGGTGTTCTACCATTGAACTACACCCGCACACTTTGTTATGTGCTTTTGTTTACCGCTGCAACGATGATTAGTATACCCGATAATCATTCATTTGTCAACACTATTTTTGAATTTTTTCATTTTTTTATACAAGTCAAAAAATTCACCTTAACCAGACGTAAACGCAGAACAGAAGGAACAGGGCTGCAGCACCTATAAACACACCGCCTATTACAAGTCCGGCCTTTAGTGACAGCCAGATCACAGCCTTTGTTTCTGCTTTTGTCAAAGGCTCTTTTTCCTCTGTATCTAATTCCTGATCCTGTACAGAAAACTTCTTCCTGCCTGTATTCCAGGGCATCCCATCCACATCCATGTTAGCTACTGTATAATCCGGCAACTCCTCTTTTTGTCTTTTTCCCATCTTCTGCCTCCTGATCCCATATGCATAACATAAGCATACGCCATGGCCATGAAGCCAGCTGCATGCCAGAATCTTCTCTGACACACAGCATAGATCCATTGCCGGTATCTTTAATCGTAAAGATGACAGCGAACCATATGTCCATTCCCCATATCCTTTGCTTCTGGTATCTTAGTCTTACAGATCTCCATACATTTCCTGCATCTGGTATGGAATTTACATCCTGACGGTGGATTAGCCGGTGAAGGGATATTTCCTTCAAGAATGATCCGATTTCTTTGCAGATCCGGATCCGGCATTGGGATTGCGGAAAACAGTGCTTCAGTATAAGGATGAAGCGGCTTTGCAAAAATATCCTCTGTACTTCCGGTTTCCACCAGTCCTCCCAGATACATAACGCCAATGGTATCTGAAATATGCTCAACCACAGACAGATCGTGTGAAATGAACAAATACGTAAGGTTTCTTTTTTCCTGAAGTTCTTTTAACAGATTGATGATCTGGGCCTGAACAGACACGTCCAGAGCCGATACAGGCTCATCACATACAACAAATTCAGGATTCAGAGCCAGTGCTCTTGCTATACAGATACGCTGTCTCTGCCCACCGGAAAATTCATGGGGATATCTGTCCTTGTGGTATGTCTGTAACCCACAATCATCCATGATTTTATTTAAATATTCATCATATTCTTCCTTTGGAACCAGCTTATGCTCCCTGACTGCCTCTCCAATGATCTCTCCTACCGGAAGTCTGGGAGACAATGATGAGTAGGGATCCTGGAAAATGATCTGCATTTTTGTACGAAGATCCCGCAGTTCTTTATGATCCATGCTGTATATATCTTTTCCATTGAAAAGTACGGTTCCATCTGTTTTGGGGATAAGCCGGAGCAGAGTCCTTCCTGTGGTGGATTTTCCACAGCCGGATTCTCCTACCAATCCCATGGTGGTTCCTCTTTTTATGTTGAAGGAAACATCATCTACTGCTTTTACAGCACCTATCTGCTTTCCAAACATCCCGCCTTTGATAGGGAAATATTTCTTCAAATGGGATACCTGCAGAATATAATCCTGTTTTTCTGTTTTCTCACTCATTGATCTTTCCCTCCTCTCCAGGATGTTCTTTTACCAGCCAGCCTTCCTCCGGGCGGTCCTGGTAGCGATAGCAGCTTACTTCATGAGTAGGACTGAGGCGGATCACTCCCGGATAAGAGCCCTGGCATTTTTCACACCGCAGCTCACATCTGTCGCGGAAATAACAGTAATCCGGCATGTTGATCGGATTAGGCACCTTGCCAGGGATACTGTACAGCTTATCCACTTTCTTACCTACCACAGGCTTGGAACGCATAAGGCCAATGGTATAAGGATGAGAAGGTGTATTGAAGATCTCCCTTGCAGTTCCTTTTTCCACTACTCTTCCGGCGTACATGATCACCACGTAATCTGCCATTTCAGCGATCACGCCCAGATCATGTGTGATCAGCATAATTGATGAATTGATCTTGTCCTTTAGGTTTCTCATAAGGTCAAGGATCTGCGCCTGTATAGTCACATCCAGGGCTGTGGTGGGCTCATCCGCAATAATCAGTCTTGGATTACATGCAAGCCCTATAGCAATGCACACACGCTGGCGCATACCACCTGAAAGTTCATGTGGGTACATTTTATAGACGCCCTCACAGTTTGCGATCCCAACCAATTTCAGCATTTCCAGTGTTCTTTCTTTTACCTGGGCTTTTGGCATTTCCGGATTGTGAAGCATAGTAATCTCGTCCACCTGCTCTCCAATACGAAAAACAGGATTCAGTGCAGTCATAGGCTCCTGAAAGATCATTGCCATCTCATTGCCTCGCAGCTTCTGCATCACGCTGGTAGGTGTGTTCACAATATTGTAAACCTTATCCCCTGTATTAAACCTGATCTCACCTTGCACGGTCTGGCCCTGAGGACGCTGCACCAGCTGCATCAGGGAAAGGCTGGTAACAGACTTTCCACAGCCGGACTCACCTACGATCCCCACCGTCTTTCCCTGCGGTACATCAAAGCTGACTCCGTCTACAGCCTTCACAGTCCCTATATCTGTAAAGAAATAGGTGTGCACATCATCAAATTCTACTACATTCTCCGGGTTCTTCATCTGGGACAGATATTCTGACTCCGGAATATTCTTCCGGTTCCGTTTCTTTTCCATCTCATCTGTGATCTTCCGATTTTCCCTGGAAATCCTTTTTGTTTCTTTAGCTGAGATATAATTTGCGTTTTTCTTTTTAAATAATGCCATACTCTCTCACCTACCGTTTCATCTTGGGGTCAAATGCATCCCGAAGTCCATCGCCTACAAAGTTAAATCCAAGAACTGTAAGCAAGATCAGACATCCGGCAGGAATCCACACAAACGGGAAGTTTGTAAGTACATAAACGTCATTGACCGCATTTACAATATTTCCCCAGGATGCGTAGGGGAATTTAACACCAATTCCAAGGAAGCTTAAGGTAGCCTCCATAAGGATAACATCTCCAAGCCCCATGGTTGCAAATACGATAAGCTGTGGGATAACATTGGGGATCAGATGTCTGAAAATACGTCTGGAAATCCGAATACCTGTAGCCTCTGTTGCAACCATAAATTCCTGCTCACGAAGAGACAGGATCTGGCCACGGACGATTCTCGCAATAGATGGCCATCCGATCACACCCAGTATTGCACAAAGTGCATAAATACGGATACGCGGATCAATCTTGTAATAATCCATTACAGATCCAATGATAATATATAAAGGCATTGCCGGAATACAAATTACTACATCTACCAGACGCATCAGTATGGTATCCACCCAGCCTCCGAAATAACCTGAAATACCACCAATAATCACACCCAGCACTACTTCAATAATGACTACCACAAACCCGATCAGGAGTGAAATACGTCCTCCATACATCAGCCTTGTAAGCATGTCCATACCGTTTCCGTCTGTACCGGCCCAGTGTTTACTGTCCGGGGAGCGGAATGTATCATTAACTGTAGTCTTTTTCTGACTGCGAACCACATACTGTGTATTCTTTCTCTGAAGCTGATATTTCTCTTCCTCTCCCTTTTCATTTATTGCTGTAAAGGTATCGGCTTTCTCAAGGATAGCCTCTTCAACTGCTTCTTTAAAAGGAAGTGAAAGGAAACTGCCGGCAGTCTGAGGGGAAACAAGAAGGGAAGATATGGTTGCATATACCTGTCCTTCCTTCAGGATCTCCACTGCCTGTCCTTTCAGAGACTGCATTTCATACTTTGTATCCTCATATTCAAAAGAAGACTTATCCTCTGCAATTGCACCAAGTGCTGCCTCCTGAAAACCAAATCCTGGTGCATCCTCCTGAGATACAGCATTAAAAACCTTCTTTGTGGCTATGCCGATCACACCGGAAACAGAAATCATATCCTGACGTCCGGCTTTTGTAATGGAATAAGTCACTCCATCCACTTCAAAGCTATCTTCGCCAGCCTCCAAAGCCTCCGTATATCCTTCCTTGATCTCATCTGTAACAGGTGTGCTGCCAGCTTCTTTATAGGATGATTTTCCTTTCAGTGTCAGTACTGTAGCCACAGGCTCAGCAGATGTGATCTGGTAATAAACATCTCCTTTTTTCTCCAGTCCATACTCTGCATCATTTGTGGCAAAGGACTCCTGCTCCTGATTTACCGCAAGAATAAATTTCTGCTGGGCAGCAGCAGGAAAATTCATCCCTTCTTTTACAGTAAAGATATAAGCATCGTTGTCTGTAGCGCCTGCATAATCCTTCCATACATATTCCGTCTTACGGAAAACCTGACTTTCTCCATACGGACTGACTACACCACCTACAAACGAAAACAAAAACATGGCGATCAGGATCACAAGTCCTGCCATAGCCAGCTTATTACGGAAAAATCGTTTCATTACCAGCATTCCCGGTGAAAGAACTTTCACACGCTGTTCATCATCCAACGCCTGGGAGGTACTGACATGCTGATCAATCTTTTTTTCAGAATCTTTGCTCATGTTTTTCCTCCTAATTTATTCTTACTCTTGGATCCGCCACTGCATAGAGAATATCTGCAATCAGATTTCCTGTCAGTGTCAGGAATGCCAGAAATACCATATAAAACATAGTAAACGGAATGTCTCCCTGGGTCAGTGCCTGATAAGAAGTATATCCGATCCCCGGGATCTGGAATAGTGTTTCTGTGATCATAGCACCTGCGAACAGGCTTGGAAGTGTACTTCCCAAAATTGTAATAATCGGGATCAGAGTATTACGGAATGCATGATGATAGATTACCTTTTTCTCCGGAACACCTTTTGCCCTTGCTGTACGGATATAATCCGCGTTCAGTACTTCCAGCATATTGGTTCTTGTATAACGCATCAAAGATCCTACGCTTACAATGGTCAGTGTAACCACAGGAAGAATCATATGCTTTGCCATATCCAGAATTTTCCCAACAGATCCGTAGGATTCATGCATACGGCTTACAATTCCGTACAGGTCTACCCATTTAAGATTAATGGAAAAGATATATTTCAGGATGGTAGCAAAAAAGAATGAAGGTAACGAAATACCGATCAGAGCAAAAACGGTCACTGCATAGTCCACCCTGCTGTACTGTTTGGTAGCTGACAATATTCCCAATGGGATGGCGATAAGAATCTCCAATAGAAATGCTGCCAGTCCCAGAGCAAAGGAATACCAGATTACCTTGGAAAATTTCTGTGTTACCGGCTGATGGAAGATCCAGGATTCTCCAAATTCCCCTTTTACAGCCTTTGAAAGCCAGCTGAAATATCCTTCCAGCACAGGCTTGTCCAAACCGTAAGAAGCATTTAATTCTGCCACAAGCTCATCATAAGGCTTTGCCCCCTGTTTCATGGACATATCTCTGGCACGGCCTTCTACATAGGAAGTAGGAAGGCTTCTCTCTATAGAATAAATGATAAGGGAAACGAAGAACAAGATCAGCGCTCCAAGAAGTACACGCCGTACTACAAATTTCTTCATTAAAACTGTCCTTTCTGATTGTCATTAAAGCACGTCTGCAAAGAAAGGGGGGCATCTGCGCCCCCTTCCCAAATGCTGCAAAACCTTAATTCATTTCCATTGTCTCAATATCTTTATACCAGTAATAGAATGTACTTACATCCTTTGTAAAGGTATCTGCATTAAGACGCTCAGGGCTGTAGATAATGCAGTTCTGTCTCTGATATATCGGAACCTCTACTGCCCAGTCAAGGATAATATCCAGACACTGTTTGTAAACAGACTTTCTGTATTCCTGATCAGCAGAAGAACGGGCATCAATAATATCCTGATCCAGGGTAGCATCATTAATGTGATAATAGTTACTCTTTACACTGTCACTATGATAGATCTGATACATATCTGGATCAACGGTTGCCTGCCATGCAGCTGCCCACATTTCAGCAGTACCTGCATTTAATTTATCCCACATAATATTTGCATCTGTTACGTCATTGATCTCAAGAGTAAATCCAATCTTCTCAAGAGCCTGTTTTGCATCTGTAAGGATTGCAAAGCTTGGGTGATCACCGGAGCCGGATGCACCAATAGTCATCTCATAAGTAAGCTTTGCTCCTTCCGGAGCTGCTGTCAGCTTGCCATCTTCTACTGTGTAACCTGCTGCCTCAAAGTATCCAAGGGATGCCTGAAGTGCTGCGTCAAATTTCTCATCATCTGTCATCTCGTCTGTGTAGATCGGATTGCCTTCAACATCCACAGAATATGCCACCTGATAATCTGCATCGGACTTCTGAGGTGCTGCCCAGGAAGTATTGGAGATCGGATAATTGATCACAGATGCAGCATCTCCGTAGTAGGAATCAATGGATACGTCTCGATATACGGAAAGAATGGTTGTGATTGCTTTTCTAAGGTTCTTAGAAGCATCAGAACCAGGCTCATTTCCTACGTTAATGGTAGCAGCATTAAGACCGATGTATCCATATCCCAGATTGTCTGTAGTATTGGTCATGATCTTGTCACCATTCAGGCTGCCATTACCATTAATGCTCTCGATCTGCTCAAAAGCTGACTTGCTTCCTGACGGATCAGAAAGGTCGATGGTACCCTGCTGAACACCTGCGATCTTGTCTGCCTCTGATGTTTCACGCCACTGAAGATTCTTGATCTTAGGAGCGCCTTTGTAATAGCTTTCATTTGCCTCAAGGTAAACTGTCTTATTCTCGTATTTCACAAACTTGTACGGACCTGCGCCAAGAGGAGTATTTCCTTTCTCGCGGATGGAAGAAAGATCTCCCTTTGTGAAACCAAACTTGTTATTGTCATAATCATAAAGAGAAGTATCTCCATAGTAATGCAGCGGCTCTACGATCACACCCAGGTTGTACAGGGTTGTTGCAGAAAATCCGTCTGTTGTTACCTCAACTTCATAATCATTGATCTTCTTGATACCTTCGATATTAGTAACTTCTTCGCCTTCTCCTGCAGCAGTCTTCTGCTCTACCAGATATTCTGTAGCAAGATTGGTAATATCCTCATCAAAGTATGCTTCATCTCCATATGCAGCAGCAAGTGCCTTGTAATCTGTGCCGTACTGATCTGCAATATCGTTAAGGATGGTATCTCGGTCCTTATCATCTGCGGAGTAATCCTGGTCCTTTGCGTAAAGCATTACAAAGAACTCAGCTGCACTGTTCACCTGATAATCCTCTTTATAAGACTCCCAGTCACTTTCAGCCCAGTCGTATTCAGAGGAAAGCAGAGGCATGATCAGGTCTGATTTTACCTTCTCAGCCAGCTCATCCGGCATATCGTTTAATACATTCTCTACATCCTCATCCGTAATGGAATCTGCTACTGTAGAGTTCAGACGGTAATTCTTCAGTCCTTTAATATTGGTAGAATAAAGGGTAGCACCACCATCATAATCAGTATCTGCAAATACATACAGAGTAAAGATCAGGTCATCCGCTGTAAGTGGCTCACCATCTGAAAAGGTAACATCATCTCTCAGTTTAAAATTATAAACAGTAGTATCCTCATTCTGTGTAACAGTAACATCGGACAGGCCTGTATAGGTGTAGTCTGTACCATTGTATTCATGGGTCTCACCCTCAATACCATTGTAGATCACTGCACCGCTTCTGTCTGTGTCAAACAGATATGCACCAACAATATCTGCAATCTGCTGATCCGGCACTGCCTCACAGAAAAATCCGCTGAACTTCTCAGAGAAATTCGTCTGTCCAACAACGAGAGGTGTGTCAGAACCTGTGTCCTTTCCTTCTGTAGCTGTTTCTGTGTCAGCTTCTTCTGCAAATACAGGAACACTGAACATTGTTGCGGCCATAACTCCTGATAGCAACAGAGCCATTAACCTTTTTTTCCTCATCCTTAATCCTCCTTTTGTTATTTGTAACTATTTACCAATATTGAACATGTACGCTGGTATTTTTTGTTACGTTTTGAAGTAAATTCATTGTAACATGTTTTTCTTGATTAGCAAATAGCAACTTTTCTGTTTTTATCCATCAATTATTACCATGATTACCTGATTCTGGATTCTTAGGAAAGCTTTTCAAAACTGCCTTTTATTTTCCTGTTATTGACAGTGAGAATGATCCCAAACAGAATAAGTGCAAAAGAATCTGCTGCAAATAAATATTCAGCAGATACTGCACGCTGCTTCGGATCCAGGAAAATGAAGATCAGGTCAGACACAAAGCTTCCACAGCCAAGGATCAGGATTCCCAGACTGCACCGCCAGGGTCTTTTTACCTGTTTTTCATAATCTGCCCTGCTTAGATCCTTTTTATGTGCCTGCGGGATCTCTACCAATGCAGAAGTATTCTCTCCATTTTGGCGGATCCGCAGATATAAAGCACCGCTGCCGGCAATTACATAAGCAACTGGTAAAAGCTGGAATACAAACGGCAGAAGAACCCAGGCAACCCGGCTGCCGTCATTATTCAGGCACATACCGCCAATATAAAAGCCCAGCGCCAGGATGCCCAGGATCATAGAAGACAAAACTGTTTTTCTCAGGTCCTGTTCTGAAAGCCTGGTTCTGTACCACTGTCCGGTATACTCATAACGGTTTCCTTTTTTCCGATAATCATTTCTGTATTTCTTCATGAATGTATGTCTGTCTCCTTTATCACAGGTCAAGCTTTTTCCGGATCTCTTCTACGATTTTTGAAATACATCCCTGTTCAAACGGTACGTTAAGCCTGGCTTCTTTCAGCAGTTCCGGATAGAAACGGCTTGCAGACATCTTGCAAAGCTTCATGTAATCTGCCCATGCAGCTCCATGATCCTTGTCCATTTTGATCTTAAACTGGAAAGCACAAAGCTGTGCCAGAACATAATCAATATAATAAAAGGGCAATTCAAAAATATGATGCTGCCTCTGCCAGTATGCACCTTTTTCCATAAAACCGCAGCCTGTAATGTCAAGGTGTGGCCAGTATTCTTTCTCCAACTGCTTCCACGCATCCCGGCGTTCTTTTGGAGTCATATCCGGATTGCCATAAACAATATGTTGGAATTCATCTACCATGGTTCCGTATGGTACAAAGGCAATGGCATCCTCCAGATGCATCTGCCTGTAATCATTCCCTTTTTCACCAAAAAACAGTTCGATCCATGGTTCAGCAAAAAATTCCATAGACATGGAATGGATCTCTGCTGTTTCCATGGTCAGATACCGATTGTGCTCCGGGATAGGATCCTTTGCTGATACATAATACTGAAATGCATGCCCGCATTCGTGAGTGATCACATCCACATCTCCGCTTGTACCATTAAAATTAGCAAAAATGAACGGTACTCCGTAATCGGAAATCTCTGTCATATATCCACCGGTAGCCTTATTCTTCCGTCCAAATACGTCAAACAGCTCCCAGTCCATCATCATATTGAAAAAGTCTCTGGTCTCCTCTGACATCTCAGAATACATTTTCCTGCCACTCTCCAGGATCTCCTGTGGTGTACCTGTTGGTGCCGGGTCTCCCTGCTTGAAATAAACACCTGCATCATAGTAAGTCAGGCTGTCCACTCCAAGACGTTCCCTGCGCCTTTCATGCATTTGGGATGCAAAAGGTACAAAAGTCTTCTTGATCTGCTCACGCAGACTGGCAATGTCCTCTTTTGTATAAGAATTGCGGTTCATCCTGCAATATCCCATATCAATATAATTCTCAAAGCCAAGAAGCCTTGCCTGAGCAGTACGATTTTTCACCATAAGATCATAGATCTCATCGATCTCATCCTGTTTTCCTTCAAAAAATGCAGAGAATTTATCCCAGGCCTTCTTTCTGGTGTCCCTGTCACTGGCTTTCATATATTTCTGAAGCAGGGAAAGATTCAGTTCTTCTCCTTCCCAGTCCACAGATGCAGAAGCGATCAGCTTACTGTACCTGGTCGCCAGAACATTTTCCTCCTGCATTAACGGGATCAGTTTCTCATCAAAAGCTTTCATCGCAAGCTCCATAGAGCGAAATGCTACTGCTCCCAGCTTTTCTTCCATATAGGCTCTGAAAGGAGTTTTGAAAAGCACCTTATTGTACTCATCCGTCAGTGCTTCGACCTCTGGCATTTTCTGGTCATAATACTCTTTTTCTTCTTCGTAAAATGCGTTTGTTACATCCCCGTCTCTTCGTATCTGGGCAATCGTGTACATAGTCATTACATGGTACAGCTTTTTCCATATTTCCTGATGAATGGCAAACTGTTCTTCCCCACTGGCTGCATGGGCAGCCTTCTCGATCAGTTTCCTGCCTTCTTCTACCACAGCCGGAATGTCCGGTCTTTCATAAGGAATCTCAGAAAATCTCATATTTCACATCTCCTTTGTCTTTTCCAGCCCATGGGCATAGGATTCTTTTTATAATACCATAATGCCATCTGGATTTATGGTTATTATTTTCCTTTTTATAGTTAATAATTTACACGAAAGGTGCAAAAAAAACAGGAGCCTGTACTACATACAACAGGCTCCTAATCTTAAGATCATCAAAAACAACGCAATCAGTTCTCCCAGTCCCATACATTGGTAGCTGTCATCTGACTTCTGGGCTTCTTGATCACAAGCTCAGGACTCTTGGCACTTACCTTAGTATTGGCAGGAATAGACTCCGTAATAAATGTATTTCCTCCAATGATGGTATTCTCACCGATCACAGTCTCACCACCTAATACGGTGGAATTGGAATATATGGTCACATTGTCCCCAATGGTGGGATGTCTCTTAACATTTGCGAGCTGCTGCCCCATTCTGGTGGATAAGGCACCCAGAGTTACACCTTGATATAATTTTACATTATTGCCGATAGTAGTGGTCTCTCCGATTACTACACCTGTTCCATGGTCAATAAAGAAGTATTCTCCTATAGTCGCACCTGGATTGATATCAATCCCAGTGCTGCTATGGGCATACTCTGTCATAATCCTTGGAATAAAGGGTACTTCACTTGTATACAGGATGTGTGCCAGCCGATACACATAGATAGCCAGAAAGCCTGGATAGGAGAAAATAATCTCCTCTCTGCTCTTGGCTGCAGGATCCCCGTCAAATCCAGCCTGAACATCCTTCAAGAGCATCTTCTGAATATGCGGAAGCTCTATGAAAAAGCTGCCGGTCACTTCTGCTGCTCTCTCATCTGCCTGCTCTTCGCCCATATATAAATAAGCGATCTTGATCTGTCTTTCCAGACGATCGTACAGATCATTCATCACGTGCCCAAGATAATGTTCCGGAAACATAGCTGCTGCCGAATCATTCCCGAAATATCCTGGAAAGATCACAGTTTTTAATTCTCTCACTATATCAACTACTGCGGATCTGTCAGGAAGCTCTTTTTTGCTTCTTGGCAAAAATAGCTCTTCATCATGGTAATTCTTGGTAAGATGTTCTACCGCACTTAGAATGGATGTCTTTTTGTCGTTCATTTCAGCCTCCTCAAGGGATGTTTCTAAATAAGTTATTCTTTATCATATTACAATACACCCCTTTTCGTCAATCCCCAGTCGCCCATATAAACCCTATAAAAAATAAAAATATAGCCAAAACACATAAACACATCATTCAAGAAAAAGGAATTGACCTTTTTCCTGAATACGGATATAATAAAGAACGGTCACAGCAAAAGCAGCGTTGATCCATGATTCTGATGTAATCTTCAAAAATGCAGAGAAGTCTTTAGGGATGTGTGTTGTTATACGTTATCCTTTCAGATTGTATGCTGTTTTCATTGTTTGCTGTTTTCATATGGAGAGTTAGCGAAGTGGTCGTAACGCGCCGCACTCGAAATGCGGTTGTCCGCAAGGGCACGTGGGTTCGAATCCCACACTCTCCGTTACTATTACATTTGTCTGCTTGTACTGGTTTTATAATGCAATTTTATAATGAAGTTTGTTCTATCCTGTAATTACAGTTATTGCTATCTTGGTATTGCTTGACAATTTCAGGTTTTGCATGTATAATCCCAACATAAGCAATAATTACAACATTATAGGGGATTGGTCAAATGGTATGATAGGGGTCTCCAAAACCTTTGGTGGGAGTTCGATTCTCTCATCCCCTGTTCTTAAGAAGTCTGAGTGTTTTTTCAGGGCACTCAGACTTCTTTATTTTTGTTATTCAGTTTCAAACCTTGTCTGTATTTGCCCCATACACATCCGCAATCTCTGCAATCGATATGTAAGCAGAACGGTCATTTTCATGAACCAGTTCTTTCATCTTTCCAACCTGAAAACGGTTTACCACAATATACACCACCGTTTTGGGAGAGTCGGAATAATATCCTTTTGCTTCGGTAATGGTCATACCACATTCAAAGGCTTCTGAAAGAGCTGCACAGACCTCATTCGGGTGTACTGTTACAATCGTAGCAGCTTTTGAACGATCCAAACCTTCCACAATAAAGTCCACTGTCTTCAGTGCCGCTCCGTACGCTACGATCGAATACAATGGAAGGATCCAACTATGAAGAACAAATCCGCAAACGATATATAACACCAGATTATACGCCATCACAAACGTACCAACCGTGATTCCCAGTCTTTTTGCAAAGATGACAGCAAGAACCTCGATGCCATCCATGGCGCCTCCAAATCGAATTGCCATGCCACTTCCGATACCAGAAATTAGTCCACCGAAAATGGCACAAAGAAGAAGATCTGACCCGGCAAGTGGTGATACAATGCTTACATCCACCGGCAGCACATCAGTAATCAGCCATGCTCCAAAAGAATACACTGCTACCGTATAGATTGCATAAATAGTAAAAGTAACACCCTGCTTTTTTAATCCATACAGGAACAGGGGAATGTTCAATACAAGCAAAAATAGAGACAGTGACAACCACTCTGGTGTCAATTGTGACAGCAAAATTGAAGTTCCTGAAATTCCACTATCGTACAAATCTACTGGAGCGATAAACATCGTGACACCAAAGGCATTCACCATACCTGCAACCGTAAGGAAGAAAAAATTCTTCCATTTCATCTTTCCAAGTGCTTGTTTCAAAGTCATACATAATCTCCTTTCATTTTCTGCCTATATAGTTTCTTACGATTCCCCTTATAAATCTTGGTTTATTGCATATGAAATGGTGTGTTTTTATAAAGGTATATTAAGTGATAATTATCGCCCAAGTCAAGTACGGATGACCTGTACAGTGTGCTATTATTTTCATAAATAAAAAAAGTCGAAAGCAAAGTAAAATCAATGCTTCCGACAATTAAAAAAACAGGGGATGAGAGAATCGAACACCATCCGAAATGCCAGAAAACGGCGAAAATAAAGGATTTTTCACTTGCGAAATTGACTAGATTTGACTAGATTTTGACTAGATCATTATTCTAATAAGAAAGGAGCATCAGCGTTGTGCCTAATATAACATGATACAAAAATGATTGTTTATAATTAGGAGGACGCAACCATGACACAGTTAGAAGAACTCTTTGAACACTGGAATAATACAATTAATGATACACCTGAAATAATTCTGGCATGGAAAAAAGTGGAAATGGAATTGGAAAAGACTTCTGCTGACAACTTAACTGACTTGATATTCGATTACGCAACTGTAGCTCAAAAAGAAGCGTTCAGTGCAGGTTTTAAGAAAGGATTGCTTTTGATGCTGGAAGTTATAGGGAATGCAAAAAATTAAAATTTAAGGTTTAAGAAATCCCTAGCACCTCTCTCTCAAAAAGACTTTACATAATTCGCTATCATCTGAAACGAAAAGCGGTGAAATAAACACCGCTTTTCATTAAACTTATCATTTCATTATTCACTCGTAGGTGCTTCAAAAATCGTTTTCAACTTATACGATCAATTCGCTGTGTTCGCACCAGTACCCTTAACCGTTACCATACAACTAGCAGAAACAGAGGAGTTCCCACTAGAACTACAGGTAATCACAGCCGTCCCCTCCTTAAGAGCCTTAACGGTTCCATTATCTACACTAACCACACTACTATCCGAAGATGACCAAGAAACAGATTTATTGTAAATAATAGCATTAGTAGGATATAAAGTCGGGACTAAACTATAAGTATCACCAATCTTATCTAAAGTAACACTTGAAGTATTTAATTTAATTTCAGATGGGAAATCTAACATAGGTGTAATGTCTACCTCTACCGTACATGATGCCTTAATAGATTCATGCCCAACCACATAACAGGTAATCACAGCAGTACCATTAGAAAAACCTTTAAGACCACCTTCAACCATATCCGCAACATCCGGATTAGAACTTACCCACTCTACTACCCTTTCATCAGAGTTAGCTGGACTAATAGTATATCCCAGTTCATAACCTAGTTCATCTGTAATCTTAATATAGTCCTTACTAAGACTGATTGACTCAGCCAGTACCTTTTCTTCACCACTATTATCATAATCTACATCTACATTACAATAAGCATAAACTTCTCTATTAGACTTTAAGTAACAAGCAATAATAGCATACCCTTTCTTTACAGCCGTTACAGTACCATCAGAGCTTACAGTCACATATACAGGGTCAAGAGATTCCCAAACAACCTCCTTATCAGTAGCATTAGCAGGTTCTACAGTAGCAACTAATTTCTTAGTAGCACCCTTGCTAGTGAGAGTAATATCGGTATCAGATAATTTAATACCAGTAGCCTCAACTACAGGTTTAGCTGGTTCTGTAGGAGTAGGTTCAGGCTTCTCAGTTGGCTTCGGAGCCTCAGTTGGTTTTGGTGATTCCGTTGGCTTAGGAGTTTCCGTAGGTTTTGGACTCTCAGTTGGCTTCGGAGCCTCTGTTGGCTTCGGAGCAGTCGTAGGATTCGGCTTAGGTGTTACAACAGCTGCCGTACCCTTAACCTTTACAACACATACCAGTTTCTTCTTTCCTACTATAGCAGTAATAGT
This sequence comes from Blautia sp. 1033sp1_1033st1_G9_1033SCRN_220408, assembly GCF_040929965.1. Taxonomy (NCBI): domain Bacteria; kingdom Bacillati; phylum Bacillota; class Clostridia; order Lachnospirales; family Lachnospiraceae; genus Blautia; species Blautia sp. 1033sp1_1033st1_G9_1033SCRN_220408. The sequence continues at coordinate 91,437 of NZ_JBFKZO010000014.1, forward strand.
AGCACTTCCTGGTTTCTTAGCTGTAATCACAGCACTCTTACCATTCTTAGCAGACTTAACAGTAACAACAGACTTCTTGGAAGATGACCACTTAGCCTTACCCTTCACACCTTTAAATTTCAAAGTGTATTTCTGACCTTTGTCTAAGGTGCGACTTGTTACGTTCATACCTTTCTTGGAAGCCTTTACAACAGCTACATAAGTTTTCTTACCATAAGTAGCAGTCACCTTATAAGTTCCAGCTTTCCTAGCGTAGAAAGTAGCATTCCGAGTATCTTTCTTGCTATAGGATACCACCAGATTCTTACTGTTGGAGTTCCACTTAACACTCTTTTTCTTCTTAGCACTTACACCTTTCAAAGTGATTGTGTGCTTCTCACCGGTCATAACCGATACCTTAGTACTGCTGAGCTTCCTTGAAGCTGCCTCGACTTCCTGTACAACTCCAACTGATTCCATCATAGGAATAACAGGATCGGAACCAACAAGCATGATAGCTGTTGCAAGGCTTAACATTCCTTTCACAATTTTTTTCTTTAACATAGCAATCCCCCTTTTCTGTAGTGTGAATAAATTTCGCAATCCTCAATGATGAGGTATGCATTCTTATAACTTATTTTATGCGATAATTATCTCCTAGTCAAGTACATTCTTGTGACCTAAAATTGTAAATAGAATTAAGAAAATAGACGGAGATATTAGAGCGAGAGAATGCACGTTAATGTTCAGATAGACTATACACCATTGCTGACAAAATTAAATGAAAAGCAGATATCTGGTTATAAATTAGCCGAATATGGGATTCCCCATAAAACATTGTATAATATTCGACAAGGAAAGATAATTACAGTGGAAACTCTTGCAAAACTCGCTTATATTCTTAATTGCAGTATAAATGATTTAGTGAAATTTGATTACAATATAACAGATTAAAAATTAATTTTAAAAAAATATTAGAGCGGTCTTAATGACCGCTCTCAGACTGTAGACAAAGCCCTGCTTTTGAAGGGCACTGAAAAACTTCCATTTTTTCTTAAGTGGAAGTTTTTCTTTTATATTTTTTCAATTTTTTTTTAGAAAAAGCACAAAAAAGCTATGGCTTACTCCATAGCCAGCTCTTCTAATCTTACTATTCGTTTTACATTTGCTGTAAATGCCGTAAAA